>NZ_JAAQWK010000042.1:0-21570 GCF_012985445.1 Pseudomonas sp. WS 5532 | reverse complement strand
GCTGGTGCTTGTTTTTCAAACCGTTCTAAAACCTTTTCCCACATAGCTTCGTCGTCCTGACTGAATTGATTAGGGGATTTTAAACCAAGACCTTGAAAGGCATGGCTGTAAGAGCGGAACCATAAGCGGCCGTTACCGCAGCAACGGATATGTACCCCACCAAACAACCACTCAAATCCCTCGATAGCGATCATTCAACGCATACAAAATCGCACACGTCTCCCCATCCAGCACCCCGCAATAATCGCGCGGCCGAAAGTGCATCTGAAACGCCCGCGTCCTCCATTCAAACGCCTGCCGGTTCCAGGCCGGTTTATACCCGCACCGCTGAAATGCCCGCTCCACCTCTACTTCCGGCGGCAACCCAAGACAAAACCGTCGCTGGTACATCCTGCGCGTAGTCTCATCAAACCAGGCGCCGATCCCGGCCTCGAACAAGTACCGCCAAGGCAACCGAGGCCCCGGATCACTCTTGCGCCAATACGCCACATCCGAATGCCCGAGCACATCCAGAGGCCCCACCTGCGGATAACGCCCAAGCATGTCGCGAACCAACGCGATCAACGTATCAACCTGCTCCCGGCCATATTCGGGGAAGGTAAAGACCCCGGCATCATCGCGCGCCAAATTGACGATCTCGATGCCGATCGCACGGCTGTTGAGGTTATCCAGCCCGCCCCAATGGCTAACCCCGGCATGCCAGGCCCGTTTGTCCTCGTCCACCAGGCGAAACACCCGCAGTTCGTCATAACCGGCAGCGCCATAGCTGGGCTCATCAGGGTCAGGAAGCAAATAGTGAGCGCTGACGCCACCTTGTGTCAGGGTACGCAAAGACGACGCAAAGGGCGCCGCGGTGTAATGCAGGATCACCTGCCGCACAGCCTCGCCATTGCGTTGATTAAAATCTTTAGCGGGGAAACTGCTGTCGATCACCAACATAAGAACCGTCCTTTTCAATACAGGCTGAGTCATTCAGCCCGTTCAAACGCAAAAAAATTACCGCCATCCTGAAGGGATCAATTTCAGGCTGGCGGTAATTATTCAGTGCTTGAAGAAAAGTCCTCAGCGTCGCAACGGCATCCCCAGATCGACCCGCAGGCCATCCGGTTGGCTGTCGAATTTCAGCGAGCAGGAGCAGCGCTGCACGATGGCCTGCACGATCGCCAGGCCCAAGCCACAACCCTCGCTGCTGCCATTGCGCCAGAAACGTTGGGTCAGGTATTGCAAGTCTTCGGCAGAAATCTGCTTGCCATGGTCGCGCACGCGAAATACCACGGTGTCGGCGCTGGTGAACACGCTCAGCTCAACGCGAGTGTCACCCGGCGTATGGCGCAGCGCGTTATCCAACAGGTTACGCAAGGCCGCTACCGCCAGGGCCACCGGCATTTCCACCGGCGCTTGCGTGAGGTTGTCCGCCAGGATCAGGTCGATGCGGCGGTTATCGCCGGCATTGGCATCCTGAATCGCCAGCCGCGCCACTTGTTCGGCACTTGATTGCAAGCCATCGTCAAACGACAAGCTGCCCTCGACCCGCGCCAGCAGCAGCAATTGCTCCAGGGTGCGATGCAAGCGGTCGGCGCCCTCTTCGGCGTGGGCCAGGGACTGGTCGCGGGCGGCGCCGTCGGTCATGCGGGCCACTTGCAGGTGGGTCTTGATCGCCGTCAGCGGGCTGCGCAGTTCGTGGGCGGCATCGCCGGTGAGTCGGCGCTCGCGCTCGATGGTCTTGGCAATGCGCTGCAACAGTTGGTTCTGGGTGTCGAGCAGCGGCTTCAACTCGCTGGGCAGTGGGTGAATCTGCAGCGGTTCGAGGGAGTCGGCACTGCGGCGCATCAGGGCATCGCGCATGCGGTTAAGTGGCAACAGGCTTTGGCCGATGCCCAGCCACAGCAGGCACAGGCAGCCCAGCAGGGCTACGCCCACCGGCACCGAGGCCGCCAACAGGATCGACAGGTTCAGCGCCTCACGCTCCACCTGGCGGTCAGCGGTGGTGATCAGCAGGTCGCCACGGGACAACGTGAAGCTGCGCCAGCCCACACCGTCGATAATCTGGTCGCGAAAGCCACTTTTGCGCGACTCCAGGCCTTCATCCGGGGTCATGTGGCTGCGCGCCAGGATTTCCCCGCGCAGGGAGCTGACCTGGCAGGCCATGCCGCCTGGCACGTTCAGTTGTTCAGTGCGCAAATGCGTAGGCGCGCCGCTCACACTGGCCAGGCCCGGCATCTGCTCGGTCAGCCCGGCCACCATGCGCGCCGATGCCACCAGACGCTGGTCGAGGGAAAACATCATCTGGTTGCGCAGATCGTTGAGCATCCAGGCGGCTGCCAGAATCCAGATCAGCACAAAAGCGGCGCCCAACTTGAACGTCAGGCGCAGGCGCAAACTCATCACGACGCGTCCTCTCCCCCATCCGCCGTGCCCAGGCGATAACCCAGGCCGCGCACGGTTTCGACGATGCCGTTGCCCAATTTGCGCCGCAGGTGGTGGATATGCACGTTGAGAGCGTTGCTTTCCAGTTCGTCGTTGAAGCCGTAGACGCTGTCTTTAAGCTGTTCGCTGGACAGCACACGGCCCTTGTTATGCAACAGGGCTTGCAACAAGGCTTGCTCGCGGCGCGACAGGTCGACCGGCTGGCCGGCCAGGAAGGTCTCGCGGCTGCTGGGGTCGTAGGCCAGTTGGCCATGTTCGATCAGGTTGACCCGGCGCCCCGCCACGCGGCGCAACAGGGTTTGCAGGCGTGCGGCAAGTTCACGCAGGTCGAAGGGTTTGAGCAGGTAGTCGTCGGCACCGGCTTGCAGGCCGTCGACACGGTTGGTGACTGAATCGCGCGCGGTAAGGATCAGCACCGGGATTTCCAGGCCCTGGCTGCGCTGTTGTTGCAACAACTTGAGGCCGTCTTCATCGGGCAGGCCGAGGTCGAGCACCATGATGTCGAACGTGGCGGCCTTGAGCATCGCGCGTGCGGCGGCGGCCGAGGCCACGCGCTCGACGGTAAAGCCCTGGGCGCCAAGCCCGGCCACGATGCCGCTGGCGATCAGTTCGTCGTCTTCACAGACCAGTACGTGCATGGTTAACCCTTCATGAAAGATGGGGGAATTAAAGGTTGGGCGGATTAAGCGCCGATTATGCCGTGAAAACCGGCAGGCTCAGTTTAGAATAGCGCCCGGTTAATCATCGGTTAATCAACGCCACACATTGTGTGCCTAACTTGCATCAAACTAAGGCTTGACCATGCGGTATCTGTTTACCTTTCTGCTGGTGTTATTCGCAGGGTTCGCCCAGGCCGCGCCGGGCAATCCATTCGAGAGCAAACCCGACTTCCTGCCGGTGGGCAAAGCGTTCACCTTTACCTCCGAGCGCCTTGAAAGCGGCGAAACCCAGCTGTATTGGCAGATTGCCGATGGTTATTACCTTTATCAGCAACGCATGAAGTTCGACGGGCTGGCGGAAAAACCCGTGCTGCCGCAAGGCGAAGCCCACAGCGATGAATTCTTCGGCGAACAGCAAGTGTACCGCCAGGGCCTGGAAGTGAAGATCCCGGCGGGCGCCACCGGCCAGCTCAAGCTCGGCTGGCAGGGCTGCGCCGATGCCGGCCTGTGCTACCCGCCGCAGTCGATCACTGTAGACCTGGGCGGGCCATCCGTCGCCCCTGCTCCTGCCCTGGCAGCCACTGGTGCTGCCGACGACCAACAGCTCGCAAAATTCCTCGGCGAAAGCAACCTGTTCTGGAGCCTCTTGGCCGTGTTCGGCCTTGGCCTGTTGCTGGCCTTCCTGCCCTGCTCATTACCCATGCTGCCAATTCTCGCCGGCCTGGTGGTCGGCAGCGGCGCCAGCCCACGCCGAGGGTTCGCCCTCGCCGGTAGCTACGTGGTGAGCATGGCACTGGTCTACGCCGCGCTGGGCGTGGCCGCCGCCTTGCTGGGTGGCAACCTGCAAGCCTGGTTGCAACAACCCTGGATTCTGGGCTCTTTCGCCGCGCTGTTTATCCTGCTGTCATTGCCGATGTTCGGTTTCTTCGAGCTGCAACTCCCGGCATTCCTGCGTGACCGTCTCGACAACCTCAGCCGCCAGCAAAGCGGTGGCAGCCTGGTCGGGGCCGGCGTCCTCGGCGCCTTGTCCGGGCTGCTGGTTGGCCCGTGCATGACCGCACCACTGGCGGGCCTGCTGCTGTACATCGCGCAGACCGGTGATGTTGTGTTTGGTGGCCTGGCGCTATTCGCCTTGGGCATTGGCATTGGCGTGCCGCTGCTGCTGTTGGTGACCGTCGGCAACAGCGTGCTGCCCAAGTCCGGCACCTGGATGAACCTGCTCAAGGGTACCTTCGGTTTCCTGTTCTTGGGCACGGCACTGGTGTTGATCCAGCCACTGCTCGGCGATGCTGTTTGGGTCGGCGCGTGGGGCGCGCTGGCGCTATTGGTCGGCTATTGCGGCTGGAAGGTAGCCCCCGATACCGGCCGCGCGGCCATGCTGGTCGGCGCCGGCTCCCTGCTGCTGGGCCTCTGGGGCGGCGCGCTGGTGATCGGCGCGGCAGGCGGCAGTGATGACGTATGGCAGCCGTTGAAGGTCTATAGCGGCACCAGCATCGCAGGCGCACCCAGCGGCCACGAAGCATTCACCAACGTGAACACGTCCGCGGCCTTGCAGAGCCAACTCGACGAAGCCAAGGCCCAGGGCCAGTGGGTGCTGCTCGACTACTACGCCGATTGGTGCAGGTCGTGCAAAATCATGGAAAAAGCCGTGTTCGGCAAACCTGAGGTCATGACCGCCCTGAACGGCGTGCGCCTGCTGCGGGTCGACGTGACGGCAGACAATGCCGCCAGCCGTGAACTGCTGGAACGCTACCAAATTCCCGGGCCGCCGACCTTCATCTGGATCGGCCCCAACGGTGAAGAACGTCGCGCCCAACGCATCACCGGCGAAGTGGATGCCGCCGCCTTCCTGCAACGCTGGACGCAAACCCGAGACGCGCGCTGATGCTGACCCTGACCATCGGTACGTTCGCCATCGCCCTGAATCACATCCTGCTGATCAGCGCGCTGATTCTCGCCACGCTGGTGGGTTGGCGCGTGGCCAAGCGTGGCGGTGAAAACCCCGAATCGGTGCTGTTCAGCCTGTTTTTGCTGGGCATGCTGGTGGCACGCTTGAGTTTTGTACTGATGTACTGGAGCGACTACAGCCACGACCCATTGCAGATAGTCGACCTGCGCGACGGCGGCTTCCTGCCCTGGCCCGGCGTGATTGCACTGGTGCTGGGCGCCGTGTTCTACGGCTGGCGCCGCCCGGCCATGCGCACACCGCTGAGTGCCGGGGTAGTCACGGGCCTGGTGTTCTGGGGCCTGACCAGTGTGTCCCTGAGCCTCTACGACAAGGGCGCACAATTGCCGGACATTACCTTGCGCAACGCCAATGGCGACGTGGTGCAACTGGCCGACTACAAAGGCGGGCCGCTGGTGATCAACCTCTGGGCCACCTGGTGCCCGCCGTGCCGCCGCGAGATGCCGGTGCTGGAGCGTGCGCAACACCAACGCCCGGACGTGACCTTCCTGTTCGTCAACCAGGCCGAAAGCATGCAAAGCGTCAGCACCTTTCTCGCCACCCAGGGCCTGACCCTCGACAACGTGCTGTTTGATGCGAGTGGCCGCCTTGGCCAGGCCGTGGGTTCGATGGCCTTGCCGACTACCCTGTTCTACCAAGCCGATGGGCGCCTGATCAACAGCCACCTGGGCGAGTTGTCCCAGGCCAGCCTGGCCCGAGCCATGGAACCCTTCGACACTGCCCCTGCTGCCACAAGGAAACCGACATGCCAAGACTCCGCCACCTGCTGACCCTGCTGCCGCTGACGCTTGCGGCCACACTGGCCCAGGCCGAAGACTGGCCGGCGCCGATCAAACAGATCGAAGCCAAGGGTGCCAAGATCCTCGGCAAGTTCGACGCGCCCAGCGGCCTCACCGGCTACGCCGCGCAATACCAGAACCGTGGCATGGCCCTGTACCTGACCGCCGACGGCAAAAGTGTGCTGGCCGGCAACCTGTACGACGCCCAAGGCAATGACCTGAGCAACGCGCCACTGGAGAAACTGGTGTACGCGCCGATGGCCAAGGAAGTCTGGGCCAAGATGGAACACAGCAACTGGATCCGGGACGGCGACAAAAACGCGCCGCGCACCGTCTACCTGTTCAGTGACCCCAACTGCCCGTACTGCAACATGTTCTGGGAACAGGCACGCCCGTGGGTCAAGGCCGGCAAGGTGCAATTGCGCCACATCATGGTCGGCATCATTCGCGAAGACAGCCCAGGCAAATCCGCCGCGCTGCTGGCCGCCAAAGACCCGCAAAAAGCCCTGGAAGAACACGAAGCCGCCGGCAAGGGCAGCAAATTGCAGGCACTGGACAAGATCCCGGCGGATATCGAAGCCAAGCTCGATGCCAACATGAAGTTGATGGAAGAGCTGGAACTGTCGGCAACGCCAGCGATTTTCTATCTGGATGACAAGGGTGGCTTGCAGCAACAGCAAGGCGCGCCGTCGCCGGACAAGCTGGTGAAGATTCTCGGGCCTAAATAGCCCATCAGATCGCTCCCTACGCTCTGCGTGGGAATGCCTCAGGTGACGCTCTGCGTCACGCTTTGGGACGCAGAGCGTCCTGGGCTGCATTCCCACGCAGAGCGTGGGAACGATCAGTGAAGCTCTGTCGGCAACGCCAGCGATTTTCTATCTGGATGACAAGGGTGGCTTGCAGCAACAGCAAGGCGCGCCGTCGCCGGACAAGCTGGTGAAGATTCTCGGCCCTAAATAGCCCATCAGATCGTTCCCTACGCTCTGCGTGGGAATGCCTCAGGTGACGCTCTGCGTCACGCTTTGGGACGCAGAGCGTCCTGGGCTGCATCCCACGCAGAGCGTGGGAACGATCAGTTACAAACCCTCCAACTCCGCCATCAGATCACTCAACCGATCGACCTTCTCTGCACTGATCTCATTGGCCGCCAGGCCGTCGATATACTCGGCCAACTCCACCACCGTGCTGCATTCGAACATCGCCCGCAGCGGCACATCCCGTTGCAGGGTTTTCTGCACCCGCGAAGCAATCTGCGTGGCCAGCAATGAATGCCCCCCCAGCTCGAAGAAGTTGTCCTGCACGCCTACCCTTTCGACCTTCAACACCTCAGCCCAAATCGCTGCCAGGGTAGCTTCCAGTTCGTTGCGTGGCGCCAGGTAATCCTGGCTGTGCAACTGGCCAATCTCCAGGGCCGGCAGAGCGTTGCGGTCCAGCTTGCCATTGGCGTTCAGCGGCAGGCGGTCAAGCCATAACCAGTGCAGCGGCACCATGTATTCCGGCAGCTCCGCGCGCAGGCGTTGCTTGATGCGGTCCAGGCGCTCGCCTGGATTCAGCGCTGCATCCGTCGCCACCAGGTAACCCACCAAATGCTTACCGTTGACGCCTTCCTGCACACCCACCGCCGCATCCCGCACATCCGGCTGCTCATGCAGGCGCGCTTCGATTTCACCCAGTTCGATGCGATAACCGCGAATCTTCACCTGATGGTCGATACGCCCGACATATTCCAGCACACCATCACTGCGCCGACGCGCCAGGTCGCCGGTGCGGTAGAGCCGCTCGCCCGGCGCGCCAAACGGGTTCGGGACAAACACCTGGGCGGTACGCAATGGGTCGCTGACATAACCACGCCCTACGCCCGTACCTGCCACACACAATTCGCCCACCGCACCTTGCGGCACCAGCTCCAGCAGACCATCAAGCAGGTACAAGCGGTTGTTATCGGTTGGCGTGCCAATCGGCAGATACGTGCCACGGGTCGACGCCAGGTCAACACGGAAGAACGCCACGTCATCCGAACACTCCGCCGGGCCATAAGCATTGACCAAACCAATCTGCGGGTAACGCAGCAACCACTGGTGCGCCAGCTCCGGCGGCATCGCTTCACCCGTCGGCAGCATCCAGCGCAAGCCATCCAGGCTCATGCGCTCCTGGGTCAGCATGCCCTGGATCAGTGACGGCACGCTCTCCAGCACGGTAATACCTTGGGCCTGCACGTGCGCCAACAAACCCTGCGGGTCATGGGCGATGGTGTTCGGCACAATATCCACCCGCGCGCCAAACAGCGGCGCGGCGAGGAACTGCCACACAGAAATATCGAAGCTCTGCGAAGCGGTCTGCGCGATCACATCTGTCTCGCTCAGTTGCAGATACGGCACCTTGCTCAACTGGTTATTGAGCATGCCGCGCTGTTCCACCATCACACCTTTGGGCAAACCCGTGGAGCCAGAGGTGTAGATCACATAGGCGAGGTTATCCGGCGTGCTGTAGATGCCTGGGTTTTCGCCACGGCCGGGCACTTCTTCCCATACCAGCAACTGGCAGTCGGTGCCGTCCAGCAATTCAATCGCCTGCTCGCGGCACGCCTCGGTGCACACCAGCAACGGCGTGCGGCTCAGGTCGATGATGCGGCTCAGCCGCTGGCTTGGCAGGCCAGGATCCAGCGGCAAGTAACCGGCACCGGCCTTGAAGCTGCCGATGATCATGCCGAGCAAATCCAGGTTACGCTCGGCCAGCAGCGCCACCGGCTGATCCAGCCCGACACCGGCCTCGATCAGCGCGTAGCCCAGGCCGTTGCTGCGACGGTTCAATTCATCGTAGGTCCATTGCTGGTCGAGGCAACTGGCGGCGATGCGCTGCGGATGTTGCGCCACCTGCACTTCGAACAACTCGACATAGCTGCGTTCCAGCGGGTAGTCATGCTCACTCTGGTTACAGCCGTCGACCAGGAACGCACGCTCCTGCTCGCCGATCAGCGGCAAGTCCGCCATGTCGCCATGGAAGCCCTGCACCAACGCCAGCAGCAGGCGCTTGAACTCGCCCAGCATGCCTTGCACGGTGGTTTCATCGAAATAACGCTGGTCGTAGGACAGGTGCAAGCCGAGGTCATCGCCCGGATAACACACGGCCGTCAGCGGGAAGTTGGTGTGGGTGCGGCCGGAGTCCGAGGTGGCATTCAGGCTTTGCGCACGGTCCAGCACCGAGACTTCCACCGGTGCGTTTTCAAACACGAACAGGCTGTCGAACAGCGGCTGGCCTTTAGGCAATTCGCTGTGTTCCTGGATAGTCACCAGCGGCAGGTATTCGTATTCGCGCAGTTGCATATTGCTGTCGAGCAAGCCGCTCAGCCACTGACGCACACTGCAAGTCTGGTCGTCTTCCGGCAGTTTCACCCGCAGCGCGATGCTGTTGATGAACAGGCCCACGGTGCGTTGCATCTCGGGCATTTCCACTGGGCGCCCAGCCACCGTCACGCCGAACAACACGTCTCGATCACCGCTCAAACGCCGCAGCACCAAGGCCCACGCCGCTTGGGCGAAGGTGTTGACGGTGAGTTGATGGGCCTGGGCCAATTCGCGCAATTGCGCACCGTCGCGGGCATCCAGGCGGGTGTAGCAATCGCCTACCACCATGCCGCCGCTGTGGCCTGCGTGTTCACGCAGGAATGGCCGGTCGCTCGGGATCGGCGTGGTGCGCTCGAACCCTTGCAGGTTCTGTTGCCACCACTGGCGCGCTTCATTGAGGTTCTGGCGTTGCAGCCAGGCGATGTAATCGCGGTAGCGCGGCGGCGTGGCCAATTGTGCATCGCGGCCCTCGCCCAAGGCCATGTAGATGTCGAAGAAATCATTCATCAGCAACGAGCGGCACCAGGCATCGATCAGGATGTGGTGGTTGCTCATCATGAACCAGTAGCGCGCCTCGCCCACGCGGATCAGCCGCAGGTGGAACGGCGCCTGGTTGAGCAGATCAAAACCGGCCTCGCGCTCGGCCTTGAGCAAGGCTTGCAGACGCGGCTCCTGCTCGGCTTCGGGGTCATGGCTCCAATCCAGATACTCAATCGGCGTGCTGCCCGGCTTGTGGATCACCTGCAGCATGTCCTCGCCGACGTTCCAGCAGAACGACGCACGCAAGGCTTCATGCCGGGCGATCACCGCCTGCCAGGCCTGGGCGAAACGCTCGGGGTCGAGGGCGCTGTTGATGCGGTAGCGGTCCTGCATGTAGTAGAGGCCGGTGCCCGGCTCCAGCAAGGTGTGCAGCAGCAGGCCTTCCTGCATTGGCGTCAGCGGGTAGACGTCTTCGATGACGTTGGCCGGCACCGGCAGGCTGTCGAGCTGCGATTGAGTCAGGTGCGCCAACGGGAAGTCGGACGGCGTAAGGCCACCCGCCTCGTCGTTGAGGCAATGCGCGATCAGGCTTTGCAGCTCGCTCAAGTACCCATCCGCCAGTTCACGGATGGTCTGTGGGTCATGGCGCTCACGGCTGAAGGTCCAGCGCAGCAGCAACTCACCGCCGTACACCTGGCTGTCGACACTCAGCTCGTTGGGCAGCGGCGCATCCGGGTCGTGGGCCAGGCCCGCCGATTCATCCAGCGGGTGGAACAGTGCATCGGCGCCGAAGCTCTGGTCGAACTGGCCGAGGTAGTTGAAGGTGATCTGCGCCGTTGGCAATGCAGCCATGGTCTGTTTGCACTGATCGTCCGCCAGGTAACGCAGCACGCCATAACCCAGGCCTTTGTGCGGCACGCCGCGCAGTTGTTCCTTGATGGCCTTGATCGAGTCGCCCTGCCCGGCTTGCGGTGTCAGGCGCAACGGGTAAGCACTGGTGAACCAGCCGACGCTGCGGGTCAGGTCGATTTCATCGAACAGGGTTTCACGGCCATGGCCTTCCAGTTGGATCAAGGTCGAGGCGTGCCCCGTCCAGCGGCACAGCACGCGGGCCAAGGCGGTCAGCAGCAGGTCGTTGACTTGGGTGCGATACGCGCTCGGCGCCTGTTGCAGCAACTGTCGGGTATGGTCGGCACCCAGGCGCACGCTGACGGTCTCAGCCTCGCCATTGCGCAGTGAACCCTGTGGACGCGCCACTGGCAATTCCACCGCAGGACCGGCCAGTTGGTCTTGCCACAGGCTCAACTCTTCGCGCAGGGATTCGCTGCCGGCATAAGCGCGCAGACGCGCGGCCCAATCGCGCAATGCGCTGGTCTTGGCGGGCAGGCTGACGGACTGGCCGTCGCTCAACTGGCGGTAAACCGTTTGCAGGTCCTCCAGCAGTACGCGCCACGACACGCCGTCTACCACCAGGTGATGAATCACAATCAGCAGGCGTTGCTGGCCTTGCGGGCCGTCCACCAGCAAGGCGCGCAACAGCGGGCCATGCTCAAGGTCGAGGCTGCGTTGGGTGTCAGTGAACAGCTCAGTGCAGGCCTGCATATCGCGCACTTGCGCCTGCATCAGCACACCGCCTTGGGGCACGGCCAGGTGCTCGGCATGCCAGTGTGCGTCGCGCGTGGAGAAGCTCAGGCGCAAGGCGTCGTGATGCTCCAGCACCGCCAGCAGTGCTTGCTCCAGGCGATGGGGCTCCAGCAATTGCAGCGGCTTGAGCAGCAATGCCTGGTTCCAGTGCTGACGGTTGGGGATCTCGGTATCAAAGAACCAATGCTGGATCGGCGTCAGGCCCGAGCTGCCGGTGAGCAGCCCCTGCTCGGCTGTCACTTGCTCGGAGCGCGTAGCCACGGCGGCCAGGGTTTGCACGGTCTGGTGCTGGAACAAATCCCGTGGGCTGAAATGAATCCCGGCCTGCCGCGCACGGCTGACCACCTGGATCGACAGGATCGAGTCACCGCCCAATTCAAAGAAGTTATCGTCCAGGCCGACTTGCTGCACGTTCAACACTGCGCACCAAATGGCCGCCAGGCTTTGCTCCAGCTCATTGCGTGGCGCCACATAGGTTTGGCGATTGGCCGCAGGATCCGGCTGCGGCAAGGCGCGGCGGTCGAGCTTGCCGTTGGCGGTCAGCGGCATGCTGTCGAGCACGATCAGGTGCGCGGGCACCATGTAGTCCGGCAGTTGCGCCTTGAGGTGCGCCTTGAGTGCATCACGCAAGGCGGCAGGGTCGGCGTCGCTGACCAGATACGCCGCCAGCTGTTTACCACTGGGTAAATCCAGCGCGAGCACCACTGTTTCGCGCACGGCTGCGTGCTCCAGCAGGCGCGTTTCGATTTCACCCAGCTCGATGCGGAAACCGCGAATCTTCACTTGATGGTCGATACGGCCCAGGTACTCCACCAACCCATCGGCGCGTTGGCGCACCAGGTCGCCGGTGCGGTACAAACGGCCGCCATTTACCGCGAACGGATCAGCGACAAACCGCTCGGCCGTCATGCCAGGACGTTCGTGATAACCCTGGGCCAGACCGGCGCCGCCCACATACAACTCACCCGTCGCGCCTTGGGGCACCAGCGCCAGATCGGCGTCGAGAATGTAGGCCACGCGAGCGCCGATGATGCTGCCGATCGGCACGCTGGCGACGCCTTCTTCCAACACGTGCGGCGCCAGGCTGGCCAGCGGCATCACCACGGTTTCGGTCGGGCCATAGGCGTTGAAAAATAGCTCGGGCTGGAACACCGCACGAATCCGCTGCAAGTGTTCGCCGGTCAGCGCCTCGCCGCCGGTGATGCACATGCGCACCGGCAAAGTCTGTTGCCGGGTCGCCAGCCATTGCGCCAATTGGCTGCCGTAGCTTGGCGTGAAGCCGAGGATATTGATGCCATGGGCACGGATCAGCGCGCAGATTTCTTCGGCATCCCATTGGCCTTGAGCGCGCAACACCACCTGCGCACCGCTGAGCAACGGCACCAGTAAACGCTCGGTGGCGGCGTCGAAGTTGATGGAGTAGAAGTGCAGCTCGCAATCATCCGCGCGCATGCCAAAGCGCTCGATCACCGCCTGGCAATGCATGGCGATTTCGCCGTGGGACACCACCACGCCTTTCGGTTTGCCAGTGGAGCCGGAGGTGTAGATCAGGTACGCCTGATGTTGCGGCAGGCTGATAAAGGGCGGCTCGGCGGCAGGGTAATTGGCCAACACCGGCAAGTCATCTTCCAGGCACCAGCACGCGACCGTCGCCGGCAATTCACCGAGGGCTTCGAACATCGCCGCATCACTGAGCAGCAGGCCGATACCACTGTCTTCGATCATGTAGTGCAGGCGGTCGAGCGGGTATTCCGGGTCCAGCGGCACATAAGCGCCGCCGGCCTTGAGGATCGCCAGCAGGCCGATGACCATTTCCAGCGAGCGCGGCAGCGCCAGGCCGACCCGCACCTGCGGGCCAACGCCGCGCTCACGCAGCATCCAGGCCAGGCGGTTGGCGCGCTCATCCAGTTCGCGATAACTGAGCGTGACCCCGGCAAAGGTCAACGCCGCTGCATCGGGGCGGGCCAATGCTTGTTGGCTGAACAGCGGGTGAATGCACTGATCCAGACGGTGTTCACCCGCTTCGATACCCAGGCTGCTCTGCAAGGCGCGCTGCTCAGTGGCCGTCAGCAAGGGCAACTCGCTCAGACGCTGTTGCGGGTTGGCGATCAACGCTTCCAACAGGTTTTGCCAATGTGCGGCCATCCGCGCAATACGCGGCTGGTCGAACAAGTCGGTGCTGTAGGTCAGGCAGCAACCCAGCCGATGGTCGAGGTCGGTGACTTCCAGGTTGAGGTCGAACTTGGTCGCCCGCGCATCGTTGACCAGGTATTCGACGCTCATGCCCGCCAGTTGGCGGCTCTGCTGGAATTCCCAGCGCTGCACGTTGCACATCACCTGGAACAGCGGGTTATATGCCGCGCTGCGCGATGGTTGCAGGGCTTCCACCAGATGATCGAATGGCAGGTCCTGGTGAGACTGGCCTTCGATCACGGTATGGCGCACCTGCTCGAACAACTCGGCCACATTCATCTGCCCATTGAGCTGGCAACGCAGCACCTGGGTGTTGAGGAATGCGCCGATCAGCCCTTCGCTTTCCGGGCGAATGCGGTTGGCCACCGGTGCGCCGATGCGCAGGTCGGTCTGGCCGCTGTAGCGGTAGAGCAGCACCGCCAGGGTGGCGGTCATGGTCATGAACAACGTCAGGCCACGTTCGGCGTTAAAGGCGCGCACGCGAGCGGCCAAGTCATCGCTCAGGTCAAAGCGGTACAGCTCGCCCTGATGGCTTTGCACCGGCGGCCGTGGGCGGTCGGCGGGCAGTTCGAGCAAAGGATGCTCATGGCCCAGTTGCGCAGTCCAGTAGTCCAGTTGGCGTTGGCGCTCGCCAGCCTCCAGCCACTGGCGCTGCCACACGCTGTAGTCGAGGTATTGCACCGCCAGCGGCGCCAGCGGCGAGTCGCGTTCGTCGATAAACGCCTCGTACAGCGCGCCGAGCTCACGGGCGAAGATGTCCATGGCCCAGCCTTCGGTGACGATATGGTGCAGGGTCAGCACGAAGTAGTGCTCTTGCTCGCCGGCCTTGACCACGCAGGCCCGCAACAGCGGCCCGGTTTCCAGGTTGAACGGCGTGTGAGCTTCCTGATCGGCGAAATCTTGCAGGCGCTGCTGACGCTCGGTTTCATTGAGCGCGGAGAAATCCTGCCAGCCCATGCGCATGCCGGTTTGCGGCGAGACCTTTTGGTACGCCACGCCATCGACGCTCGGGAAGGTGGTGCGCAGGGTTTCGTGACGCATGATCAAGGCTTGCAACGCCGCCTCAAAACGCCCCACATCCAGCACGCCGCGCAGACGCGCCATGCCGCCGACGTTGTAGGCCGGGCTGTCGGGCTCCATCTGCCAGAGGAACCACATGCGCTGCTGGGAATAGGACAGCGGCACCGGCGCGCTGCGGTCGACCCGGGCGATAGCGGTTTGCTGATTGCGTTGGCCCGAAGCCTGGATCGCGCCCACTTGCTCGGAAAACGCACCCAGCTCGCTGGCTTCGAACAAGCTGCGCAACGGCAACTCGACGTCGCAGGCCTGGCGGGTGCGGGAGATGATTTGCGTGGCCAGCAACGAGTGGCCGCCGAGGGCGAAAAAGTCGTCGCGCAGGCCAATACGTGGCAAGCCCAGCACTTCGCGCCAGATCGCGGCAATCTGCTGCTGCAACGGCGTTGCAGGCTCGATGTGCTCGCGGGTTTGCCACACAGGCTCTGGTAATGCGCGGCGGTCGAGTTTGCCGCTGGGGCTCAGGGGCATGGCGTCCAGACGCATCAGCAAGGCGGGCACCATGTACTCCGGCAGCTCGGCGGCCAAGGCGGTTTTTACCTCCTGCTCGGTAAGCTTCGCAGGCGCGGTGTAGTAACCGATCAACTGCGCATCACGCACCAGCACCACGGCTTGGGCGATGCCGTCCAGCGCCAGCATCCGTGCTTCGATTTCTTCAGGCTCCACACGGAACCCACGCAGCTTGACCTGCTGATCAAGGCGGCCCAGGTATTCGAGCACGCCATCTGCGCTCCAACGCACACGGTCACCGGTGCGATACAGGCGTGTGCCGGGTGCGCCCAACGGGTCAGCCACAAATCGCTCGGCGGTCAGCCCGGCGCGACCAAGATAACCGCGCGCCAGGCCGATGCCGCCGATACACAGTTCGCCCGGCACACCGGCCGGTAATGGGTTGAGTTGCTCATCCAGCACGCGGCAGATCACATTGCCCAGCGGCCGGCCGATGGGCGAGCGTTCGCCATCCGCAACCTGGCAATGCCAGTGGGTCACGTTGATCGCGGTTTCAGTCGGGCCATACCGGTTGTGCAGTTGCACCGCCGGCAGCTGCGCCAATACGCGGTTACGCAGCTCGGCAGGCAAGGCTTCACCGCCGGAGAACAGACGCCGCAGGCTGGTGCACTCAGTCACCAACGGCTCATCGATAAACAGCTGCAGCAGCGGCGGCACAAAGTGCAGCGTGGTCACGCCGTGTTCCTGTACCAGCTGCGCAATGCGATGCGGATCGCGATGTTCGCCAGGGCCGGCCAGCACCAGGCGGCAGCCGCTGATCAGTGGCCAGAAGCACTCCCACACCGACACGTCAAAGCTGATCGGCGCCTTTTGCATCAGCACATCGGTGTCGTTGAGTTGATAGGTGGCCTGCATCCACTGCAAGCGCTCGGCGAGGGCCGCATGGGTATTGCCCACGCCTTTGGGCTGGCCGGTGGAGCCGGAGGTGTAGATCACGTAGGCGAGGTTGTCTCCATTCAAGTGCAGGCCCGGCGCCTGGGTCGGCCAGCTGTCCAGGTGCAGGCTGTCCATGGCGATCACGCACACGCCCTCGGTGGCCGGCAGCAGTTCAAGCAGTGAGGTTTGGCTCAGCAGCAGGTGCACGCCGCTGTCCTTGAGCATGTAGGCCAGGCGGTCGGCGGGGTAATCCGGATCGAGCGGCACATAGGCGCCACCGGCCTTGATGATTGCCAACAGGCCAATCAGCAGCTGCGGCGAACGCTCGGCGGCGATGGCCACGCACACATCCGGGCCGACGCCCTTGTCACGCAGGTAGTGGGCCAGGCGGTTGGCCTGGGTGTGCAGTTGGGCGAAGGTCAGGCTGCCGCCTTGCCAGACCAGTGCGGCGTTGTCAGAGATCTGTTGGCTGAGCAGCTCGGGCAGCCACTGCCGGGCCGGGGCACACGGGGCTTCGCTCCATGGCTGCTGCTCGTCTGTGTGCATCAGCTTGAGGTCGCCGATGGCTTGCTCCGGCTGCTCGCACACCGCGTGCAGCAGGTTGATGAAGTGCTCGGCGAGGCGCTGGATGGTCGCGCTGTCGAACAGCTCATCGGCGTAGTCGAACGCCAGGCTCAAACGCCCGTTGCGGTCTTCTTCAGTGTGCAGTTGCAGGTCGAACTTGGCTTCGCGACTGTGCCATGGCAGCTCATCGGCAAGCATGCCCGGCAAGCGGCGCAAGGCGCTCAAGTCGCGCTGCTGGTGGTTGAACATAACCTGGAACAGGCCTTGTTCGCGGGCCTGGGGGAAGGCTTCCAGCAATTGTTCGAAGGGCAGGTCCTGGTGAGCCTGAGCGCCCAGCGCAGCCTGGCGCGTGGCAGCCAACAGCTGATTGAATGGCAGGCGCCCGTCCAGCTCAACGCGCAACACCAAGGTGTTGATGAAGAAGCCAATCAGGCCTTGGGTTTCCTGGCGTGGGCGATTGGCGTTGGGCACGCCGATGCGAATATCGCGCTGGCCGCTGTAGCGGTAGAGCAGGCTCTGGAACGCCGCCAGCAACAGCATGAACGGTGTGGACTCATGGGCTTGAGCGGCATGGCGAATGGCTTCGCTGAGCGCTGCGTTCAAGCGCACGCTATGGCGCGAGGCACTGTGGGTGTGCTGCGCAGCGCGTGGATGGTCGGTGGCCAGGCTCAGGGCCGGGTGCTCATCACCCAATTGCGCCTGCCAATAGGCCAATTGCCGCTGGCCTTCGCCTTCGACCAGCCATTGACGCTGCCAACTGCCGTAGTCGGCGTATTGCAGGGCCAGTGGCGGCAGTTCCAGGGTTTGGCCTTGGGTTGCGGCGGCATACAGACGCGAGAATTCGTCGATCAGAATGTTCAGCGACCAACCGTCGGCGATGATGTGATGCAAGGTCACCAGCAGTTGGTGATCTTCATCGTCCAGGCGCACCAGCGTCACCCACAGCAACGGGCCTTTTTCCAGGTCGAACTGGGTGCGCGCTTCGTCTTCGCGGATCTGCTGCGCGCGGGCTTCGCGTTCGGCGGTTGGCAGGTCGCTGAGGTCGATCACTTGCAGCTCGAAACCGGTGTTGGCCTCGACGCGCTGGAAGGCTTGGCCATCGCGTTCATAGAAGCGCGTGCGCAGGGCTTCGTGGCGCTGGATCAATTGCTGGAAGCTCGTGCGCACTGCATCTTCGTCCAGCTCGCCGCGCAAACGCAGGGCGCCGGGAATGGTGTAGGCGCTGCTGTGCGGGTCCAGTTGCCAGGTGATCCACAGGCGGTTCTGTGCCAGGGATTGCGGCAAGTCTGCCTGGCGTGACAAGGCCTGGATCGCGCCTTGGGCAATGCCGCCGTCTTGCTGCAACTGCGCCACATTGGCGGCGAACGCCGAAAGCGTCGGCGCCTCGAACAGCAGGCGCAGGTTCAGCTCCAGGCCCAGGCTTTCACGCAGGCGCGCGACCACCTGGGTGGCGGTGATGGAGTTGCCGCCGAGCAGGAAGAAGTGGTCATCGGCCGCCACGGTTGCGACCTGCAACTGCTCGCACCAGATCGCTGCAATCTGCTTTTGCAGCTCGGATTCAAGCAGCGCGTCACTGGCCTGGGCTTGCAGATTCGGGAACTGCGCATAGCTGTCGAGGCTGCCATCGGCATGACGAAGCGCGCAGGCCGAACGCTGCACCTTGCCGCTGGAGGTCTTGGGCAACGCGCCGGGGTTGAGCAGTACCACCACGCTCGGGGCTTCTTGATAGGCCTCGGCCACGGCTTGGCGAATCGCCTTGATCAAGGCCTCCGGCGGCAGGATTTTCTGCACGCTGCGGCTGATTTCTGCGGCGATGCCGATGCCTTCCAGGCCTTGGTGATTCACGGCAAACGCCGCTACCCGACCCTTGCGCACCACTTCGACTTCGCGCTCGACGGTCTGCTCGATGTCCTGCGGATACAGGTTGTGGCCGCGCACGATCAGCAGGTCTTTGAGGCGACCGGTGATGTACACCTCGCCGTCGCGGATAAAGCCCAGGTCGCCGGTGCGCAGCCAGGTGCGCCCCGCGTGTTGTACAAAGGTCTTGGCGCTGGCCTCGGGGTTGCGCCAGTAGCCGTGGGCGATGCTGGGGCCGGCGGCCCAGAGTTCGCCGACACGGTTGTCGGGCAATTCGGTGAGGGTGTGCGGATCGGCGATCAGCACCGCGTGTTCCGGCTGGCTCGTGCCGCAACTCATGATCGCGCTGCCCTGCCCCGGTTCAGCGCGGTTGGCGGCCAGCGCCTGCTCATCCACACGCAACGCGGGGATGCCTTGACCACGGGTGCCACCGGCGACAAACAACGTCGCCTCGGCCAGCCCGTAGGAGGCGAAGAAATTATTCGAGGTGAAACCACAAACGGCAAACTTCTCGGCGAAACGTTCCAGGGTGTCGAGGCGGATCGGCTCGGAGCCCGAATACGCCACGCGCCACTTGCTCAAGTCCAGGCGTTCCAGCGCGGTTTCACTGACCCGCTCGCTGCACAGGCGATAGGCGAAATCCGGCCCGCCGCTGATGGTGCCACCGTATTCGCTGATCGCTTCCAGCCAGCGCAATGGCCGGCCGAGGAAGTACGCCGGCGACATCAACACACAGGGCACGCCACTGAAGATCGGTTGCAGCAAGCCGCCGATCAGGCCCATGTCGTGGTACAGCGGCAGCCAGCTGACGATTACATCATTCGGGTTCAGATCAATGCCGAAGCCGCGACGGATCAGCACTTCGTTGGCCACCAGGTTGCCGTGGCTGACTTGCACGCCCTTGGGTAGCGCGGTGGAGCCGGAGGTGTATTGCAGGAAGGCGATGTCGTCCGCTTGCAGCGCGGGCTCGACCCAATTGCCGGCGGTCTGCAGGGTATCGACGCTCAATACCGGCGGCGCGTTCTCGATCTGCGCCAGGCCGTCGGCGAGGCTGGCGATGGTCAGCAGCAGGCGCGGCTCGGCATCGCTGATGATCGACAGCAGCCGCTCCTGATGATGGCGCTTGGTCGACTCCGGCGGATAGGCCGGCACCGCGATGACCCCGGCGTACAGGCAACCAAAGAACGCCGCGACGTAATCCGGGCCGCTGGGGAACAGCAGCACCGCACGGTCGCCCAATGCCGCATTGGCCTGCAAGGCGGCGGCGATGGTGCGGGCGCGCTGGTCTAGGTCGCGGTAACTGAGCACAACGCTGTCGGCGGCGGATTCGGCCAGGAAGCGCAGGGCCACCTGGTCCGGGGTCTGCGCGGCGCGGTGTTGAAGGGACTGGACCAGGGTGCGGGGAAGTTCGAAGGCGTCCATCATGGGGTTCCTGCCTGAAATCGGCTTACGGGAAAATCGGGAATTAGGGCCGTGCTAAACGGCAGCCAGTTGGCGCGCCGCATCATTGCGCCAGCGGGCCAGGTGCTCGTCGGCATAGCGGCGCAGGCAGCGCAGCACCGCGCTTTCGTGCTGCACGAGGAAGAAGTGGTGGCCGTCGAACATATCCAGGGAGAAGCCGCTGGCGGCATCCAGTTGCCAGTCGAGCAACTGGTCGGCGCGCACACTGTCCTGCTTGCCGCCAAACACATGGATCGGCATGCCCAGTGGCGCGCGCTCGCCATAGGTGAAGCTGCCGCACAGCAGGAAGTCGGCGCGCAGAATCGGCAGCATCAACTGCATCAATTCCGGGTTGCACAGCGCCTCTTCGGCGGTGCCCTGCAGTTCGCGCAGGCGGGCGATCAGTTGTTCATCGGTCTTTTCGATGGCGTATTCGCTCACATCGCGGCGCGCCGGGCCGGCGGTACCGGAAGCAAATAACGCCAGCGGCGCAGGCAGATTGCGTGCTTTCAATGCATGCGCCAGTTCAAATGCCAGCAGGCCGCCCAGGCTGTGGCCGAACAAGGCATAGGGGCTGCCCAGGTCACGACCGATCTCGTCGGCAAGCTGCGCGGCCAAGGTTTTGATATCGCGCTGCAACGGCTCATCCATGCGCATGCCGCGACCCGGCAATTCCAGCGGGCACACCTGCAACCAGTCAGGCAGCGCCCGGCGCCAGCGCACATAGACCATCGCGCTGGCACCCGAGTAGGGCAGGCAGAACATGCGCAATCGCATGGAAACGCTCATTGGTCGCGGTCTCCAAACTGAAAAACGCTGCCTGCACGATAAAAACCCATTTCGCCCTCCTGCGGGTGCTGATCCTTGGCCGTTGGCTAACGGGCCTGTCACCCAGAAGAACGGACGGCCCGGGCAAATAATTAGTCGCCGGGAGCGAGGGAGGCGTAGTTCACAGCGAACAAGAAAGCATAAGATTAGTTCGTCTTCTCATTTGACAATCATTATCATTAAGCATAATTTGTTGCCCGATGTGTAGGAGGCCTCAGCAAGGACGCCCTCCCCTAACTCTTTCGCGACAAGGTGATTTCCATGACGGAACAAGTATCCACAGGCAGGTGCGACTCACCCCTTTTGCAGGCATTCGTCGACAATCGACTTATTTTGGTGAAGATCGCCGCCCGGATTACCGGTTGCCGCTCGCGCGCCGAAGACGTCGTGCAGGACGCCTACTTTCGGCTGCAATCAGCGCCAACCATCACCTCGTCGTTCAAGGCTCAATTGAGTTATCTGTTCCAGATCGTGCGCAACCTGGCGATCGACCACTACCGCAAGCAGGCCCTGGAGCTCAAATATTCAGGGACGGAAGAGGAAGGCTTGAATGTGGTCATTCACGGCGCTTCACCGGAAACTTCGCATATCAACTTCAACACCCTGGAAAACATCGCTGACGCCCTGACGGAGTTGCCCCAGCGCACCCGCTATGCGTTCGAGATGTACCGCCTGCACGGCGTGCCGCAAAAGGACATCGCCAAGGAGCTGGGCGTTTCCCCAACCCTGGTGAACTTCATGATTCGCGATGCCCTGGTGCATTGCCGCAAGGTGTCGGGCAGCCATAGCGATACGTTTGCACGCAGGGTGTGAAGCTGTAGAGATATGTGGCGAGCAGGCTTGCCCTGCGTTGGGGCGCGAAGCGGCCCTAAAACCGGACACTCGGTCCTAATTGAAAGAGCGCGGTGGCCTTACTGGGGCCGCTTCGC
>NZ_JAAQWK010000041.1:0-28708 GCF_012985445.1 Pseudomonas sp. WS 5532 | reverse complement strand
GGGGTCCGGGTGGCGAAAACGTAAGAAATACTCGTCGAATTGATTGTTTTTTGATCATTTGGCGAGTTTAAAAGTTGCGCTAGGTGGTATGCCGGGGAAATACATGGCTACTTCAGACCATCCCTAGATACCGGAAATAGTTTTTATTGATACCAAGGAGGTTGCCGGACTGCCGAGCTAAAAGCACAACATCACGCTGGCCGCCGACGAAGACAGGGGTGATTTCCTCGGTAGTCACACGGTCAACCATTTGGGCAACATTTGGTCGCCGATCAAGTGGCACAGTTTGAAAGCGCTGCCCTTCAAACGCCTCATGCCCTGGATAATTCGGTTCTGTCAGATCAAAAATATGACCGTTCGACCACACCGTTTCGTTATTTCGGTGAACCCTAAACCAACGAGAACCATCGAGCTCTTCTCCCTCGACATCCTTTTCCCGGTCGAAGGAGAAACCAAGTTCTTCTGCAGACGGCCGAGTGATTTTGCTGGGATGAAAAGGGCTGTATCGGTGTTCCGATGGATCAGGATCTGACCTTACGGCTGTGACATTCCAGTCATGTTGTGTTTCATCAACACCTTCCACTGAAGTTGGTGACTCGACGATTTGAGTTGGCCTGAGTCTCTTTATTAACGCCATGGTTAGACCCCCGCCTCATCCTCGACATCAAGCAAATCCGGCGGTACAGCGTCCAGCCCGAGGTCCCTTACCTCTTGCCAGCTGAGGTCCTCTGCATCAAGGACGCTTGGAGTTTGATTCGGCAGGCTAACAGCGGGATCGTTATTGATGTGCATGCTGAGTTCCTCGGTATTTAGGTTGATCTTTTCAACCATCATTCTAGTAACCGAGCCACCCAAAAACAAACGAAAGTCGTTATTCAGGACGAAAAGGCCCGTCACCGGGCTGGCCGGGGGCCAAAATTAAGAGGGGGGTGTTTCTTGGAGTGTTAAGCGCGGAGGGAGCGGGGGGCTACCCGATACTTACTTTGAGATAGGCCATACGCCGCTCGAAAGTTTCAGCGGCTTGCTCTGCCATGTCGCTGACAGCATCCTCGGTAATTTTTTCCAACATCACCAGCTTCATCGCTCGGATGATGTCGTTCGTCTCTTCTGGCTCCAGCATGTCGACCACCATCCGGAAGGCCACGTCTTCGACCAATCGATCCGCAGCAGCTACCGCGACCACAACATCGAGTACGGCCTTACGAATGATTGGTTGGTATGCCTCTTCGGAGTACGTCTCAACGAATTCCTCACGCTCATCCGGATCGGTAATTTCTCGTTCCGCATACAGCTCGATCGCATCAGCGAGTAGAGCCTCGGAAACTACAGTCTGAATGAGTCCGTCGAATATTACTTTTGCGTTTTCCATCGTCACGTTGTCCTAGAAACCAGCGCGGACACATTAGCTGAGTGGCCGCGCAAGGAAAGAGTTTCTTTAGTGTTTGAGGCAGCCTGTTGGCTACTCTTTTTCGAGCATGATCGCCAGATCTTTTGGAAGCGGCGACCCTTCGTAAACCCGCACCTGACCACCGTCGCGGTACAAGATCATCGGAATTCTCCGGAACCCTGCTTCGCGAAAGACCGCAAGGTTGTCAGCAAGCCGCTGCTTAACCTCCTCGCTGACCGGCGCCGTTTGAAGCTGCCTGTTGGCCATCTCAGCCATGATCACGCTGAGCTGTTCACCCTTTGCCGAACGGGCATAAATCGAAGCACTGAGCTCTGAGCTTGATACACGCAGGAGTGAGACAGGAATCCAGCGTACCTGCACTTCGCCTGCCGAAACAGGCGTTCTCAACATTCCCCACAGTTCATGGCAGTAAGCACAGCTGGGATCAAAAAACACGTAGATGATCCGTGATGAAGTGCCTTCAGAGAACCAATTTAACTTCGATACCTTTTCCCACAGGGCAGAGCGCTGCGCTGCAGATAGTTTTTCATCGGGCGCCTGAGCCAGGTTCGGAACGTTGGTTCTTCCAAGGTCCACCGTGGTCAGGTTCGTACCTTGAACATCGAACATCATGCCGGCGACTAGGCTTTGACCATCTGGAGTGACATAGAAAAGACGCTTTTCAGTGCCATTGTCGACGACGATGCCCTTCATGCCCGATGCCGCCGGGAACGCCTGAACAATCTGATTACCCTTCGCCATGAGATATTCCTCAACGGCTGTGGGCTTATCCGGATCTGCGTTTACGGTGCCAGCAGAAACGGCCGCAGCATGTACCGCAAACGCGAGTACAGCAACGCCTGATAGCATTTTGCCGATTAACGTACCCAATAGCGGATCCTCCCTACATCTGAATGGATAAATTTTTGACGGTTGATATAGAAGCCGACACCGCCGGTGCGAAATGCAGACATCAGCTTTCCCTGGTACTCGATCGGGAGGCTGGGGTACTTGCCGTCGCAGGCCTGGCCTTTTTTGTGAAGTGAATCCTTAGCGGCTCCCTCAGTCAGGGCATTGGTCTCCTCTGACCTGTAGCCGCTGTTGATCTGATATGGCTCTTTCAAGCCCATAGCCATCTCAAGCCATCCCTGCTGCCCTCTAAGCAGATTCAGCAAGCGAAGGTCGATCTGCACTGTTTTGTTAGCTGTAACGTCGCGAAGCAGCTTGCAGGCTTCCAAATAGCCCTTCAGATCAAGTCGCCCGTCCCTCCAGAAGCACACAACCTGGTGCTCACCTGATGAAGGGCGGAATAAATTGAGTGTCCGAGGCTTGGCCCAGAATGCAGCAGCATCGCTGCTGTTTGCGTAGTTCTGGGGTAATAAAAGGCCACTGGCAGCCATGAGCGGGCTCGAAGCCGTGCTCATCCCCATACCGACGATACCTACGGTTATCGATCGCTTAATGAGCTCACGCCGCGACATTGCCAACTCCAGACTCATGTGCGGCCGCCAATCAACGACTCAAGACTGCTCATGACGTCATCCATCTCCTGATCCTTCCCATCCTTTTCTGGTTTCGGTGGCACTGGGTACTCGGAACCCGCTGTGGCAGCTTGAACGACGTTCTCGACCAGTAAAGAAGCTTCTTTGGGGGTGGCCCCCAAGCCCAATGCGATGCTGTTCAAACGCGCTTTTGTAGCGCTCTCATCAAGCAGCCCCCCTTGACCTTCCGCTTGCCCCTGGCTGGCAGGAACTTGAAGCTTCGCCTCCAGAGCCGTTTCAATAATGGGCAATGCCGCAGCTGCGAGCGACGCAATGTCCAAACTGAAGTCTTGTATCGGGGTCTCGGCAAAAATGTTGATGGCGGCCAGTTGCCCGCCGTCGAAAACAATCGAGTCACTCGCGGCCACGGTGCCGACGTCAGCAGATGCCGCGGCGGGCGCCTGGGCCAGCACAGGACCCGCCGCCAATAGCGAATCAACAGCGGGAGCTTGAAGCGGGGGGGCGCTCAAAAGAGAGGTTCCCTGAGCGGCCCCTGCAGCCGCAGGTGCCGGTGCGAGTCCAGGTGCTGAAGCCAAACCGCCTGCAGATGATGCACTACTCGTTACAACCACCGCGGCTGAAGCTGTATCGTCAAAAGCCAACAACAAGCAAATGCCTCGCTCTACTCCAAGCTTTGCATTTTGGTACTGCTGATACCGCTCAGTGCTCTCCAATGTGGCCGCGTAAGCAAAATAACCATCTGTTGCCCTCTGTTGGGACATTGGCTTACTGCGTAGAGACTCACGCAACTCTTGCGTGTTTACGCTGAACGCTTTGAGATCTGCATCAGTAGGCGGTAATACTTTAATGAAATGGTTAAGTCGATACTCTTGCGCAAGACGTTTACCGGAAAAATCAGCATAAAACATGCGAGCCCGAATGATGTCGGACTTCACCATGAAGTGAATTTCGCCTTCGATCTGTTCTTTAAGGTCCTGAAGTTCAATTCGATTAACGCGCTCAATTTTAGCGCCAGTATTTCCACGATACCCGCCGGCCGCGCCTTCTACCATCTCATAGCCGTCTACAACTGAAACATAAGCTTCACCGGCGAGTTTATTGATCAGATCAAACGTATCGGTCGGGTCTTCAAGTTTGCCGTAAATCTTAATGTTACTGTTGGAGACGATAGCAAGTGTTTCTTCTTTAGAAGTACGGTAGAACGCTTGAAGGTCCTGGCCCGCTGCCACTAGTGCAAAACCAAGTGACCGAGCTTGAGCCCACATTAAGGCCGCATCATCAGGTATGTAGTAGCCCAGCTCATCAAATATAGCGATAAATGGCGTAGGCGCGGTGGTTTGCCTAGCGTCGAGTAGTTCTAATTTACTACCTTCAACCTTGCTACCCAACTGGGCGCCCATCATGCCCTTCATACCCGCAACAATGATCTTTCCAAGGTTGCCAAGTTCAGGACGACTCTTTTCGAGAGCTGGCAAGAGAGCAAGGAAAATTCTTCTGTTGACCACAACATCTTTTAGCACGACCTCACCCTGAGGGGTAAAGTATATGTGGCCATAAGTGTCGGCCAGCGAACTGAGGATGCGGGTGAATTGCATCTGCTGGTAACCGTACTGCTCATTAAACGTGGACGATTGGTTTTCACCTTTGTCACGTTTATAGCCAGGTACGTCATAAAGAAACGCTTGCATCATGTCACGGGATTTCTGACTGATGTTTACGTTGCTCATCAGCTCAAAGTATTTGGGATAGGGGAGCGCTTCGCGAATAGCGCCAATGTGCAACATGAGCAAACCTAAATCACGCAAGTCTACGAGAGCGGGAAGCGCGGAACTGATAAAACTGATCGCACGTCCTTTCCACATATCGCCTTTGGCATCACCGGAGTCCATAAGGCTAACCACCAGCTGAATCAGACTTTCACTGTTACCGACGGAAAATGGGTTATATGTGTTAGACAGCTTGTCTGAACGTTTCTTGGTAGTGTCGGCGTTACCAGTCATGTAGTTGATGACTAGAAGGTCATCTTCACGACCCATAGAGCGAACCATGGAGAAGATTTTGGCGAACAAGGTCACATCGCCTTTGCCATCTGTATATGCGAATCCGGAGCCCCAAATCAGTGCATTATAGGCAATGGAAATCAAGCCTTCGGTTTTACCGGCCCCGGTCGAGCCTATAATAAAAGCGTGGGTTCTTAGATCTTCGTTTGCCGCCCAAATTTCGGCTCCATCGGACTTACGATTACCAATGAAAGCAATGCCGCGGGACTTCATTGGCTTACCGTTACCGGGGTTTTTATCATTAAAATCCGTTTCTTCAAGCGACTTACGCTTACGAAAAGGAATATCTGGTTTTCTTGATAAAGGGATGAAGAAGTAAACAACCCCAAAAACCAGAGATAATTCAAATACCCCGGGGAAGAAAAACAGCACGAATACCAGGCACATGTACACGATGACGATTGCAGGCAACGTAGCAAGCCCGTCAAGCACCTGTCTGGATAGAGGTCGCGTGTCTCTGAGCAAGCGCGAACGCTCAATCTCGTGATGTTTTTCAACGCCGTGCAAAGCCATTATTCAGTCCGCCGCAAGCTTATTCGGAAACTTTAAAAGCGAGTTTGGGATCGCAGCCAGGCCCGACTGTTTGCCCAGAGTCGATGTCCGGAGAGAGGCCAAAGGACTCAAGACCGCTGGTGATGTCACTGGGCATTGCAGGCGCGTTATCGCGGAATGCCTTGGTTTGAGCGGCCATAGCAGTGTCATAAATACTCTTTGCAACATCGGTTTCCGGCGGCATTATCGGCGTTGCATAAGGTAATGATTCGGCCGGTGTGGCGAGCCTGGCCGCAGGGTAAATCTGCGACTTTGCATCGCCTGGAAGCTTTGGTAAGCCTTCAGCGCCAAGTGACGGGGACGCCGGCATCATTTGCTGCTCAAGACTCCCTAATGCAGACGTACCTGTGGCGTTATTACCTGCACGAATGACGTCAATATATGAACTGACAAAGAGCCAGGCCAACCATGCCAGTACGATACCGAAGAATACCTTGAGCAATGACAGACGCTTGGTGAGCAACTTGTTGATATCACGAATGATATGTACGCCTGCCCCCTCGGATGCAACCTTCGCTCGAAATAACTCGTTATACAGCGGCTCATCAGAACGACGGTGTTCATTCTGGGTCATTGCAACGACCGAAAAATGTTCATCCTCTTTTTCCAGAACGAAGGTAACCGCCGACAACCCGTAGTCCTTCAGCTCCAGCATATGGCATTGAAATACAGGCTTGACAATTTCTACGACAAGCCTTTTCTTCTTCAACGTGACAGTTGCTTCAGCCTTAGCGGGCATAAAGCGATCAAATATCTTCTTCAGCATCGAGTAGCTCTCCGAGCGCAGTCCTGATCCCAACTACAGCTGGTTCAATTAAAGGGTTAAGAATTGGGGCTTTTGCTTTGTTTTCTGCCATCCATTGAGCACGCGGGCCACCTGCCTCAACGCTTGCCACGTCCATGCCCAAATCACAGAGGCAATACCAGGTCACGCGATCAACCGTTTTTAACCATCTGAACCAATTAGGTGGTATCACGCCATTTTGCGAAGCCGCATCTTTCATGGCCATTAATACAGTCCGCTTATAGGCGTGCTGACTGACAACCTTACGCACAATTTTACTGTTTCCGTATTCGTGTAAAGCTTTTTGAGCCCTCAACGAATTAATCAAAGCAGTTTTTTTGGCTTTCTTGGCTCTCACATACGCTCTGGCCAAGTCATTAATAATCAACAACGCAAGAGCATTATCGTTATTGACCTGCGCAGCAAATGCCGCAAAAAGCGCCCGTTCATATGGCTTCAGTGCATCCAACCCTTCCCACGGTTTTCCCAGCTGCGCGATGAGGATTTTATGGACTTTAGATATACGTAAAGCTTCTTTGCTATCAATTAGTTCAATATCGGCAGGATCATCTGATTGACCCAGAGCTGCCGTTTTCACAAGAAAACCGTGGGTTCTGCCATAGTCCCTGACTCGGGAACGCATCCCATTAACAGGATGACTAATCGATACACTTATAAGATTCGCATCAAGTACTGGAAGAATCGTTGGCCATTGCACTGCTTCCTGCTTAGCCAGCGTGGTTGTATTGTGCTTTTGGGAATAACGGCTACCACGATCCGGCGCACGATAGAGTAAATAGCCGAACATCACGGTCAAGATAGTGAATATGTACCAGCGGAGTTCCCAGCTCGCTACCTGCCCCGAAGACCACAGCGACTTTAGCGTTGCATCGGCCGGATGCGTCGAGCGAAGCCAATCCATGATGGCTTGTCTACCGTCAGCATCGAAAAGCATCAGGTGTGTCTCAAAGTAACGTACAGACATCATAAACCGGGAAATTTTTTCATGGCCTATAAACCATACGGCCACTACGAAAACAATGAGCAACAAGAGCACCCATAGCAGTTCGTCTTCACCGTTGCTTTGTTTGGCCGACTGTTTCATTTACGCCCCTGAATAACTTTTAAGTTTTCCCACACACGCTGCTTGTAGAGAGCATTTTTCTCTGGGGTGGTGGAATGATAATTTCCAACCCCTTTCCAAAAGTCTTCTGTTCCCAACATGCCGCGACGCAGCAAATAGGTACCGATGAATATATTCAGACATTCGTTATTTACCAACATGTCACGACTGATATTGAATTTCTTGAAGTCTGTAAGATGAACACTATTGATCTGCATCAGGCCCATATCAAAAGAGCCATTTTTGTTGTAAGACACTTTTCCTGTAGTGCCCTTTTCCGTTCGAATGATCGCTCTCACCAGGTCAGGGTGCGCCCGGTAGTGCGCAGCGGCCTGCAGCACACAGGTTTCTCGATTAATGGCAGCTGTATAGGGCGCCACTGGTGGCGACGCTGGCGGAAGATCAATCACTTATGCCTCCTTGCTCCGCAGAAGCCAGGCTTTGAACGACATCAACCGTCTTTCGCGTATCTGTGCAACGCGAAACCGCGTTGCCAGCAACTTCGAGACACTCAAAAACGTCACGCCGAATGACAGCACTGCGTGGCTGATCGGGCTCTGAGACAATGGCGCGAGGCATAAAAACAATATGGCCATGGCCGTGACCATTCCGTAGAGCACTGACAGCGCTCCCAAAAAACGCCTTCTGGTGTGAAGATCTGTATCAGAAAGGCCCAAGCGTTCAACCGTTTCTTCGAATGTCTCATTTCGGTACCGACGATTCCGGAGATCGCTGAAGCGGGCAGCCAGGGCCTTGCTGTTTTTTCGCAACTCCTCAAGATTGCCGGTTACCGTCCAGACATACTTCCGGCCGACCCAGAGGACACTTCGACCAACCGCCCTCAATGCCCCTTTTTTAGGCTGCTCACTCATGGCCTGATTCCTTGGCTACACGCATCATTGTCAGTGCGTATTCAGTAGTACCGATCAGGCGACCGAGTGAAACAGCAGCACGGGACTTCAAATCTGCGAGAGGAAAACCATGCTGGAATTGTTCCCGGGTCAACACCGCTGCAGCTTCTTCTATGGTTGCAGTGTCTTTTAACGCGCCGAGCACCTCACCCCGGAAGAACTCCCAAGAAGAGAGCACAACCCCTGAAGCGTGACGAATCAGCGCCAAAATCAATTCCTGACGCTCTTCGTCGTTGATCCTTGGTAGCGACTGTTCGACTTTGGCCGAGTAGCTTTGAACCTGCACACCTATGAATTGCGCCAGATCTCGAACGAGCTCTTCTGGATCAATGTGTTTGCCCGGCACTTGGGCACTGATCATGGTCGCGTAACGCTCAACCTCTAAAGAGATCGGCGCAATCGCCGTTAACATGGCAAGGCTCATCGAGACAGCGAGGCTTTGCTGCGTGTTTTGTGAGCGCACAGGGGAGTCAACGGTTGCTTTCCAGGCTCCCTCTATAGCTGCCGAGAAGTAGTCAATCGAGACATCAGGGTAGGTGCCTGCTGGCATCCCACCGCGAGCAATAACCGATGACACCCAGTGTCCAGACACCAGGTCTGCCGTAAAGCCGTGAAGATGCTTGCGGGACCAACCCGAGTCCAACTCCAAGTGATCAACACGTTTGGCGATATGCTCAGCGAGTCCAGCAGAAGCCAATGACATGCGCTTCACGGCTTCAGCGACGACTTCAGGCGCAGCGTCGTGGCCAGGGAACACTGAAACCGCTCTGAATACAGGTGCCAAAGACTGCAGCACAACCGTGTAATCCTTCGCCGACTTGTCTGCCAGCACGGCGACGGGCTGTGCTGGCGGTGCGAGCTTGGGCTCAGCAGATGGTTCGATTGGGACCTGAACCGGTTCCGGGCTATCTGCAACAGGTGCCGCGGAGACTGCGACGGAAGCGGGGGAGTCGACGGATTCCGTGCCGCCCAATTCCAAGAGGCGCTCAAAGTCATCCATCATCGAGCTCGCAGGGGGAAGCCCCACAGGCTTTTGAGCTGGCTCAACCGGAGCATTGTCGGTGAACTTGGCGCTTTCCTCGCGGTGAAGCCGCTTCAACAGGGACATTAAGCCACCTCCGTTGCGGCGGGCGCCTGAACGAAGTCTGCATAACGATCACCCAGGACATACTGCAGCGGATCCAACAGAATGTGGTTGCCTGAACGGGGTAAGGACTCGATAATCATCACCGTAGTGGCTAATCGCCAGAACTGGCTGATTGCTGAATTGCTATTCGGTTCAAGGGTGACCCGTGCACCAAAAAGCGAGTTCGCTTCGCCTTCGAGCTTGAAGCCCAAGTCACCGGGGATCTGCCTCATCGCCAACTCTGTACCAGCGGCCGAAAGCAGCGCCGGAGCATAGGTTGAGTGATTGAAAACAGCCTCGATTGGAACGAAGTCATCACCGAACTTGAAGCTCCATCCACGACCTAAGGAAAGGCGGATCATGATGTGCTCGAAGTCGGTATATTCAATGCGTTTAATTGCTGTAGCCATAGGGAAAGCCCACTATTAGAGCCTGTCATAGACAAACAAAAGTGAGCTTAACAATACGCTTTAAAAACTGCAAAGCTATTTGTTATTTTTTTGGCGCTGGAATCAGGGCATAGGCGGGTGGTGCAGCTTTTGCAGCTTCGATCAGTTGCGCTGCTGTGTTTTCGGTAAGTACGCCACGACTCAGCGCAGCGTTGTACCTCGCGATAAGGTCAGGATCCGCTGTGCGAATGATGAAGTCGCGGAGGATCACCGCATCCGCTCGTTGCAATGCCGGTGAGAAATCAAACGGAATCAATGTCGAGGCAAGGGCCGCAGCGGCCCCCAAAAGGCAGACAACGGATAAGCGCCGGCGAGCGCGCCACTGATTAGATAGACGGCCTGTAATGCCTTTCAAGCTCTTCAGCATCTTCGAATTGCTCCTGTATTTGTTGAATAAGGGCTGCCGCTCGCTCGTGGTCCCCTGCAAGTGCCACCTCTAGAGCCCCATTAACCATCTGGCTTACGGTCACGTCATCACGCTCCAGGATTTCCTCTATTCGTTCAGAGCAAAGCAGATTACGCAGGCCTGGCGGTGCAGCAGCCAGCAATCTGCGTCCCTTTTCCGAAAGCTCATGATTGCTGTCCAGCAAGCCCCGCTCCACAAAGCGCGAAGCGTGTGTTGGCCAAGTGCTAGGCCGCCCGATTCCTCTGCGCATCATCTCCGTTACCAACTCAGCCTTGGGATCCACTGATACGACCGCCGGCGCCGCGGGTGTCATCCAAGGAAGAGAAGGCTTTCGCGAATCTCTTGTCCAAATCAATTCCTGCGTCCATGCCGGCGAGCGTGCAAGGTCTGGTGTCTCTCTCGATACTACGATTCCGGATTCAAGGCTTCTCCTAGCCAAGATCACCAAAGCAGCTTCGCGATGGCTACCCTGGAGGGCGGGCGGTTTACCGAGGTCGAGTCTTTGCAACAATTTCTCGTTGAGCACATGAATTGCTTCGTGAGGAACCACGCTCTCGCCGACGGCATCTACCATCGGCAAGGCGCTGTGCCTAAAGGCGGTTATTCCTTTAATGCGTGCCATTCGTTGCATGACCTCGCAACTGGCGGATGTGAAAGCTCTCGTGGTGGTCCTGTGATAGGAAATATCGCCTTGCTCATACATTTCCTGTAGAAGACCAGCCGCGTCTTCCAAGGCCAATCCAACCCCTCCCTGAATCGCTAGCAAAGCGTCCCCATAATTCATTGGATCTGCGAGCCGGGCCGGAACACTGTCGAGTACTGGCGCTGCAGGGAGATCATCCATCTTCAACTGCGCGATCAATTCGGCAGGGCTTACAGCCCCATTTATCGGAACCCGGGCATGGAAGTTTCGACCACCATCCACGGCTTGCATCTGGACATTGATGTAGCTATGCGCAAGGCCTTCATTTGCAATTTCTAACAACGCCGTTTGCACACGACCTACTGGCAGATGAGCGTCAAAATCCGACAAGCAGCCACCAATCAGTCGATCGAGGATTCGCCGAGCGGTACCAGGCTGAGCAAGCAACGAATCGACTGGTTGAAGTCGGCCAAGCGCGTGAAGCACAGACTCTCGGTTGATGCCTGAGAACAACATGCGGTAAATCGGTTGTTTATTACCAATTTGTTCGGCCACAGACAATACATCTGATGCAATAACATGGCCGTCCTGATCGTTATCAGTCGCAATTAGTATTCGACCTTTGCAACTTTGAATACTCCGACATAAATAATCGAACGAGTCGCTTCTGAGGGGGCGGCGGTTAAATTCAACAAATTCGCCGTTTTGATATTTTATGCCTAGCTGCCGAAGATCCTGAGGCGCCTCCAATATATGGCCAATGGTTGCGCACAGGTCTGCTTTAAGGCCCACCTCCTCAAAAATTGCACGCAAAGGCCTTATCTTTCCAACGGCCTCGATAATTACCAAATCGCGATTCATCGGGGTTTAATTTGCAGTTCGGCATGTACATCAACCAGGTCAACAGCCTGGCCCTGTTCTCGGCCTTCAACGTAGAAACCTGTTCGCATATCAATTCCTGTCATTGCCAAACTATTCGTCCCGACGACGGGGGAGAAAGCTGGAACAACTGGCGGGGTTTGAGCATTAACAACTTTATGGGTCAAACTATTAACAACACTGTTCAACATGCCTCTGGCCGTTTCGAGCCCCCGCGCTAAGAGCACGGCAGCGCTACTGGCGATCGGTCCAATCGTTGTGATTCCCAGAGCATACCCCTGTGTCGTACCACCAAAGCCCAGCTCTTTGCCTGTGACTGCATGCGCTACAAACTCAGGTAATGACAAGGTAGTCGATTGGGCAATCGACTTATAAGCGTCGAGCGCAGCACGGCCACCATACGTGAGCAGCTCCATCTGACCGTGTGCCTCCTGGGCACAGCCAGCGACAAACAACAATGTGCCAATCACTGCTGGTACACCAGCAGCCATACGCATATCAATGCTTGAGACCTTCTTACAAAACCTGCCGAAAATGCTTTCACTTCTCTCTTGAAGACGATCTTCCATCGCTGCATCTTTCATACGCTGTGCTTACCTTCGGTTTCAGTTTCGACCAACACACAGAATTCACTGATCAAATTGACCGTTTCAATGGTAATAGTATTGAAATGGCTAATCTGTCCGCGCAATAGATCAGAAAGAAAGGCACCGTAGATTAATGCCTGACTACGTAATTTTCCTAATAATTCGTTCGACACTGGCAAACGACTGTTATCAAACGCCGCCGTGCAAGCGTCTAGGCGTAAAATCAAACCATTAATCTTATCATCGGATAAAATCATTTCAGTTGCCCTTTAAATCAAATTGATTTTTTGCTCTTGAAAATTGATTCGAGGAGTTTTGAAATGCGCTCAACTACCTGCTTTATTAATTCTTGCAGATCTTTCAACTTGGAATCCGACGACAGGGCTAAATCCTTCGTTGCAGAGGTTATTTCTTCCACATGCCTTTCCAAGACTTCCCCATAGTCCTTATCCAGCTTGCTACCTGCTTGTGCAAACTTGGTTGCTATTTGGTCAAATTCGCGCAGATGGTCTGTAATATCCTTCAGAGCGAGTTCAGCGCCGGGTTTTTTCATGACCGATTCAATGCTTTCCCCATCGAATCGATTCATTTGAATCCAGGCAGATTTACGGGAAACCGAAGCAACCAGTTCGTCTAACTGACCGTGCAGAACTTCGTATCCGTCGAGTCGTCGAGACGCAATGCGTTCCCCCGCATCGCGAAAAGAAGTTGAAAACAGCCCGCCCAGAGCCGATGCCACATTGAAAGGTGCAGAAAACGCTTTAGCTGCGAGTCCCGGCCCTAAACCTCCTGCTGAACCAGGCCCGGCGTCTGTCGACTCCGGACTGTCCTTTGTACGCCAATTGCCCGACTTACCCGATTGTGGCTTTCGCGCTGGTCTGGAGGGCTGAGACTGATGTGATGTACCCGCGCTTTGAGGGTCGATTTGCTCAGCACTAGCTTTGGGCTTCTCAGTCGAAGCGGATGCCTGAGGAGAAGGTTTGTCCGCGGCATCACCATCGTCGGGAGGCGACGATTCCTGCTTTGCGGACCTTGGCTCAGCGTGTTCGGTAGGATCAGGCTCTGCAACGGCTTCAGGCTCATCGTCAACTCGCCAGTCAAGCTCCGGCGTGGGGATGACCTGCCACTTATTGCGGTGGACAGTCTCCCACTGCGTCCCGATCACTTTACCGTCAGCGTCCCGAACTTTGACCTGAACGTCAACAGGTTGCCGACCGAGATTTTGTGCACTGACCACATCGCCTACTTGCGCACAGGACTCTTCCAGCGCCCTGGCGAGATCGACACCCCAAAGCGTGGTTGTTTCACCATTCTGCAGCGCGAGGGTGACAAAGAAGCTTGGCGATTCGTTAGTGTCGAATTTATACGGTGCGGCGCCTGACTCAAGGAGCACACCGAAAACAGGGGACCTTGCCATATAGCCTCCTTAACGCGGCGCAAGCCGGCCAATAAGTCCATCAACAAGGCGCTTGATTCGCTCGCCAATTTGTTGTGCCATTTCTTGAAGGTGCTTGAACACACCGTCTTTCTTGCCCGGGAAGCCTTCTGTAGCCGCTGATATTTTCGACAAGTTCCGATCGATTGCGTCGGCGTAATCAAGATTGAGATCCACGCCGGCCTTTGCGTAGCGGGATGCAAGGTGGCCAAATTCCTCAACCGAATTCTGCATCTTCATGTACTTCGCCGCGAACGCCGGATCTGCCATCATCGAGTCGAATTTTTCGCCGTACTTGGCAAATGCCCCCCCAGGTTTCATGCCATCAAAGACCTCACTTGCAGAGCGGCCGCTACTGCGGATCTCCTTAATGAAATCCCCCATCCCATCGGCCCTCAAACTCTCTGCCAATCCCTCAACTTGTCTGGCGTGCATGTCCAGCTGTCGAGACATCACCAGGTGCCCATTAACGGCCTTCTTTTCAAAGAATGAGCGCTTCTGATCACCGGCGGCCTTGATTGCACCAAGCACCATGCTGCCGGCAGCGGCAGCAAATGCAAAAGGAGCAGACAAAGCCTTGCTCAGTAAATCTGTCGAGCCTGTGCCCTGAGCTGCTTCTTGAGGAGACGCCTGCCTACTTGCCTGCGCTGAATCAGCTTCACCTTCAGGGCGTTGTGCCCAATCCTGCCCTTCATATGGCTTAGAAAAAGGACTATCCGGAATGTGCTTGAAATCCCCCTCAAAGGCCTGGAAGGGATCAAACGTTCTGATAAAGACTTCAGGCACTTCTCCTGCGGCAAATGGCTTGACGTACTGCTCGCTGCCCTCTGGCTCCGGCGACGAGGGCTGCTGCAAACCCGGCTCAAATCGCGGCCGACTATCCAGAATCTGCTGTAGGCCTGGATGGTCCGCCGGAGCAGTTTCAGACCATACCTGCTTCACATATTTTTCATGCCCGGCATCAATTGCACTGCGAATCATGGACTCAATCATTGTCCATTCGATCATCTTCCCCGAGGGGTCGGCAGGGTCGTCGGACCAGTCATGATTGCGAAGAATTTCCCGAAGCATGTACACCGATGATGGGACGCCGTCGATGAAGTCCGGATCATCACCAGCCTCCACATCTGCAGCTTGGCCGCGCTCCTTGATGGCGGCCTGCACTTTGGCGCTGTTCAGCACTGCGTCTTCAGCTCGCTGATAAAGCTCGCTCACAGCTTCAGCTACGTGCGCCTCTACGGAATCAGCCTTGATCGTTCCGCGCTCAAGCGATTGAGCATAAAAATGAGCTGTTGCCGCGTCCTTGAAAGCCTCCTGATACTTTGGATCCTGCAGTTTGTCGAAGTCAGCAATGGTCGCCGGTTGATGCTGAACACGACGGATGACGTCCTGCTGGGCCGCTTCAAGATGACTTGCATAATCCGGATCAGTTGCGGCCTTAGCGACCATGGCTGCACCGTGTTTGATGCCCAACGATTCTTTGCTACGACGATTCAAATCACCCTGTACATGGGCACTCATCGTGGAAATGTTTTCTGCCCTAAGGAACAGCTCCTGCACTTCAGTCGCAGCTTGATCAATCAATTCAGACGATTTGATCGTGCCGCGTTCGAGAGCTTTGGCATAAAAGTGCTCCGCTGCCGCATCCTTGAATGCCTCCTGGTAGACGGGATCTTGAAAATTGTCGAAGTCAGCCAGTGTCCCCGGTTCTTGCTGCACCCGACGAATCACGTCCGCCCGCGCTGTTGTTAGATGTCCGGCATAGACGGGATTACTGGATACCTTTGCCGCCAGTACCGACTGGTGCTCGGCAGCGATGGCAGCCTTTTCCTGCCGGTTCTGATCAGCCAACGATTGAGCGGTGACTGGGCCTTCTTCAAGCTCCTCGATCAGTTCAATCGCATCGTCCTGCACAACCATATCGTCCGGATTTTCTGCCTGAGTTCGCTTGATGAATCCCATGTCTTTCCCCCTGCGCGTTTGCGTCCGTCAAATCAATGGGACGAATTTACTTTCATTGCATTATAATACGCAATCAAAAGAAACAATCCCATTGTTTAAGGGGGTTACCGTGCAAATGCTTTGGACACTTTTCGCCATTCTCGGGCTTGCCGGCTCCCTGATGCTGAACAACCTGGAGTTTTGGCAGGACACTGATGCTCAGGGAGAAATAGCCGCAATTGGTGGAAGCATGCGGATCTACAAAACCGCTCTGGTTGCATACCAAAGTAACAACCCAGCGGCCGCCGGTGCGGTCGCTGATAGTCAACTGGGCCTTCCCAGCTGGTACCGCAAAACGCCTGGTATCGGGAACGTAATCGTCGGTGACCAGGCATATGTTTTTTACACGCAAAACATGCCCGGTCTAGCGAGCTACTTGTACAAGCAATCCGACAATTCCATCCGCGTTGGGATCAAGCAAAACGGCGGACTTTACAACCCAGGAAAGGGGTACATCACGCCGCTGCCAAATGCCATTCCCGACGGAAGCATCGTTTATTAACAAGCCATAAATTGCCTTAGGACCGACATATGAACATTGAAAGCACGACCCAGCCGTGGCCACACAAGAACGACGTGGTTTTTAAAATTGAAATCAACCCTGCTAAGCGGCGGAAAATCCTGCGCAACGTTCTGATCCTCGGCGCCGCAGTCTTGTCGATCGGCTTTGCACTTTCTGACAATGGCCCCCTGATGAGTTGGGCTCATGACTACGAAGCTCAAATTCATCGTGAAGCTCTTGAGCCAACCATGCGCAAGCTGGCCGACCAAGGCCAAGCATCAGCGGTCATTTGGCTTTCCCAAAATTTCAAAAACGAAGATTCAACCCGACTCCAAGCCCTGGCCGATGCAGGGAATGGTGAGGCCCTTTTCACACTGGCTTGGACGAAATACGCGAAGGATGAGCCTGCAAGGGAATCCCTGATAACCCGAGCTGCAGACGCCGGCGTAGCTCCCGCAATACGGATGGTTCAAGCAAGGCAAAAATCCAAGGAATAATCATAATAATCAATAGGTTACGTTACGTTGAATGTATCTTATGTTAAACCAGAATTAGAAAACCTTTTTTTATAACGCTTGGCAATATGGAGGCAGTCCATGCAGAAACGCCTGAATTCAGTTCAATTTCTCGCGATGCGCTCGATCGGCAAGGAGCCCTGGAACATGAAACGCGACAGAATCAAGTGGCGCTTTGGTCGCAAGTGGTTCCACCTGTTCAACGATGGTGTCAGAGCTCCTCTGAGCTCAGTCGATGGGATTGGCGGAAGGTATGGCTATGACAAAGTCCACGATCGGGCGTGGGACGCTGCTTGGGAGCTGGAAGATCAAGGTTTGGTGGAGGTATTCACGGTGCGTTGCTGCCCGGGTACCTCATGCCACCTCAATGACCGCCATGAATACAGACTTACTTCAAGGGGCCATCAGCTGCTGGAAAAGGCGAACACCTCGAACCGGCAAACAGTTGAAGCACCAGAATGTCACCCGTTTAACGCCTGGCTTTTCAAACATCTCCCTATGGTATGGGGTCGGTGGTGGTCTGCCCGAGTGCTGGCCACCACAATCTGTTCTGGCTGGCTTCATGCCGGAAACCCTGACTTCACTCGCCTGCAGCAAACACTGCGCAATACACTTTGCCTGGCCTTGTTCGTAACTCCCGGCCGCCTTCCACTACAGGTAGCAGTACATCGTAAATTGCGTGAAACAGGGGATAACAGCGAGTGATTGAAATTTCCGCCACATACATCCGCGATGAGGTCCTTATCGCATCGCATTTGGCGCCCGCGCAGGGCCTCCGAGTGCAGATCAACGCAGCCAACCCAGTGGATGAATCTGCTCTATTTGGTGAATGGTCCGTGACCGCTGTGTTTGAAAATGACCAGCCCTATCAGGGCCTACTCAGCGGACTGGGCCTGATGCTCTCATCCTTTGGTGGCCATTCAGACATCAAGGCCCTCCCAGGCTACCGTTGCCTGATGCCCGAGGCTTACTTAGCTCTGCAGGCGCTTAAGGACCAAGCGACTGCTGTAGCTTTATCGTTGCAGGATGTCGCCGCCGGCAGATCTGCTCTGAATATCGCCCAACGTGCCATGCACGCCTATCGGCCATGGGCAGACTGGATTGTCCGAGCTCTGCTGAAAAAGGGAAATACCACCACCATTATCGACGCCAGTGACATCTGGCTGGAGCAGGAATTTGCGGGCTTTTCGGCGGTCGAAATTACCGCACCCTGGTGTGACTGCACTATTTGCACAGAACAACTCGGCCCCCCGGCCGATCCGAACAAATTGTTCACCCAATAAAAAGGCCGGTCATTGACCGGCCTTTTTATGGAGTGATTGCCTAACGAGCAACAAGCCGAGGCCGCTCTGCCCTTTCATCTTGACGCACATAACCCGTTTGAGCACCGGTCGTTGCCGCAAAATGGCGAGTCTGGAACTCCAGCACATCTTTCATTTGAGGTACAACGTCTTCCTCCAGCCCCCATTCGTAGGCCAGCTTATCGAGCTTGTGAGACGTAACCATTTGAGTCGATTGCGCCGAGTGCACCGCCGGCTTCAGCGTCGACCAGGACGAGACAAACTCTTTCAGCCGTGCTGCTTTAGCATCCGTCAGGCATGGAAAACGGCGTAGCCGATCTACCAAGTAGAGAGCACGTTGCTTTTGAGCAGCACCACGCAAGCGGCCGGAAACCTCAGATTCGAGCACTGGCACCAAATCTTGGTCGCCGTACCAGAGCTGCTGGGCAAAGGCCCCTAAAGCGCCCGACGTCACGCGCCCCAGCTCAGACCGTGTAAGGTCTTCTAGGAGGTTGCCGAAGCTGTCTTCAAGGTGATGGTGAGCCATGATGGCCGTCCTCTAAATATTGCTCTGTCACGTCGCGTAGATAACTCAGCATAGTCCCGCGGTTACCTACAGCATAGTCAATGGCTTGAGTGGCTAGTGTAACAAACTCTTCGACATCAACCCTGCCACATTCGATGAGCTGCTCTATATCAGCTTTATCCTGGTCTGTATAGCGGCCCAGCTTTGATATTGCAAGGTCAATGCCGCTTGCAACGTAGATATGGATTGGCAGGCCGCCGTTAAAGCCATCCATCGGGATTGCTCGATCGCGGTAGTCCTCATGGAGTGGTCCAAGGGAGTTGTTATAGTTGGTGTCCAGCTCGATCTGGAAATCGCGATCGCCTTGAGCGTAATCCTCAGGTGCCGATAGCACGGTGATGATGTCTTCTTTCTTGAGCGATCGAGAGGCTTCGATCTCGGCGTCGATATCGGCGCTACCCCGGGCGTGTGTCAGAAGATGTACGGCACACCCACCGAAAATAAAAACCTTCAATGCGCCCGGCGGCTGTCCTTGCAGCATCGGCAACACCCGTGAAAAGAGGTTGCCTACCGCTTGTCCTAACGGGGTGTTGAGCTGGATATTGTCCATGAACTTCTCTTTCAGTTAATCAAACGCGAGACCAAGCCAGCTCGGCTGGCGAAGCTGGTCGAGGGTTGGAGCACGGTGGAACGCCAGGTGCTGAAAACATTGATATTGAGCCTATCAGTTCGGCACTCAAAAGCACGGCCCGCGTTGGCGAACGACATCTGGCAACTGCACAAGCATCGGCGTCAAGATATCGCGACGGGTTGTCGATGGAGGCTCGCCCTCCCAGGATCCACCATAAAAACATTCACCCTCAAGAGGAATGATTGCTTCAGGGTCAACATCTCCAGTGCTTCGATCGTACAGCACTGCCAACAATGAATAATCATCGTCATCAAGGAAAACGATCCCGCCGGCACTCAGGCAGATCGCTTGGTCGGGGTTGTCTTTCAAGATCTTTCGATATTGATGGCATACATCAGCGTAAGTGAGTTGACGCTCCTGGTACTTCACCATGTCCCAAGCATCGTCCTTCTTTTCGAAGACGAAGAGATCTCCGAGCGCTGAGTGACCGTAAAATCGCCCAAGCCCAACCGTCTCAGCGATGAATTCAATCTCTTCCCTCAACACTTTTCCATATGCAGCGTCAGAACGTGCATCAACAAACTCATACCACTTGATGTCGTCGAGAGAATATTCGATTTTATCGCTCATGAGGCCTCCAAAAAAAACCCGGCAAAGCCGGGAAAAGACAACGTGACTGGCTGCTAGGTCGAAGCACTAGCTAAACAAGCGGGCGTTCCGGAGTAGTTCAAGAAAAGTATCTGCTCTCCCCCGTCACCCTGAAGAACTGCCATTGATGAGCGAACAGCTATGAGGGCGTTGGCCTCAGGGGGCGACATTGCCCCCAACTGATCGAGACATTCGTCCAGCACACCGTCCAACTCACGGAAAGGCACACGTCTCACAAGCTGAACCATGGAAAAAATCGTGGTAACACTCATGTCACTGGGCGGCTGGTCAGTAGTGAAGAAATACAAAATTAACGCCCTCCCCGTGCCGCGGCTGAACGCTGGTTATCCAGCCGAGGCTGAATGTCTTTAAGATTCGCCCGGTCCTGACGGATAGCCAGCAGCAGCTCGATACGCTCCCGAGATTGAGTCTTTTGCAGATCCAGATAGTCACCGAGCGCGAGCATATGCAGATACTCCGTCAGCAACGGGGCCGTCGATTTTCCGCTTTCCTGTGCATACCAGTCCGGGCTCAAAAATCGTTTGGAGACTTCTTTCACCAGATTTTCGTTTACCGAAACGTGATCCGGCGTGGTGTCGTTCGGCATCCGCCGTGCAACGATTTCGTTCAGCGAGTTGGCGACGGTAGACAGCACTGCACTGTCCGTTAACTGATAGGACCGTAGTGCTTCACCCTGCGGCGAGTCAGCCTTTGGCAACTCATCAGGAATAGAGAGAAGGATGTTTTGAACAAAAACTTTCGCAGCTTGGACCTCCTCCTGAGTGAAGGTCAGGCGCTCACCACCGGGCGTTAACAGTGCGTCAAATCGAATGTCACGATCTTGCATATCCAACGCGGCAGCAGAACATCGGCCCTGAACTTGATCCTGGGCGGAGCAATAAGGTTTGTGACGCTCGATTACGGCCAGCAGGTCTTTTCGAACACGTCCATATTCCGCATCCTGAATCGCCATGTTCGCCTCGGCCACGTTTTTTGCCACAGCCACGTCCTGAAGGCTGAATGCCTGTGCAGCCTGCATAGACGAAGCCTGAGAACTTGACGCGACACTTTCGACCGCAGAGTTTCCAAGGCGGTCCTGCATGGACAGCTTGGCGTCGACTGCAGCTTTGGCGTCAAACAAAGTCTTCTGGGCGGCGGTTTGATGAACCATCATTGCTTGCTGAGCATTCACACCTTTCCACCAGTCGGGGTGGATCTCGTTGGCCAGCACCTGAACGATATTCGTAGCTGAAGAGGTAACCGAGGCAACAACATTGGTTCCCGCTTGGATGAATGCAGAGAAACCCACAAAACCCCACGGGTCACAGCAGGGCGCCGCTACCGCCTCGTAGACTGGCGCGGCGGCAAGCCCTATTCCTCCAATCAGACAGCCGGCGATGAGCGCTTTTTTCATTGCCTTACTTCCCCGACTTCGCAGCGGCGGCGCGTGCAGCGCCTAAACGGCCTTCCGAGTCAGTTTTCACATTCAACGCCAAGTCGGTGGCCAAAAGCGCCTCAACCCGCTCCATCTGCTGGAAAGACTGCAAGTCCATCCAGAGCTTGAATGCCTGCATTTTGTTCTGCTCTCGAAGCAGGTTCTCAGTCGAGAACCCAGAGATCATCGTGTACCAATCCGGAGACTGAAATCGGCCCTTTACCAGGGTTTCCATCAGCTCCATTTGGGAAATATCAGCTTTATCGACCATGGCGGCCGCACCCAGGCCAGCTACTGGCTTACGCATTGCGACGGCCTGGTTGAAGGAGTTTGCTGACACAGAGGTTCTGGCCTGTTCAATGTACTGACCGGCAATAAAGCCTTTGCCTTGGGCTGTACCTTCCCATTCCTTAGGAATGTTCTGCGTCGGAATCGGATTGATCACTTTCGCAATCATTGCTTGAGATGCTTCGAGGTACGCCGGCGTCAAGCTGCTATTGCCCAAAAGCGTATCAACGCGAATATCAGCTCCCTGCAAATCAGCATCGGAGGGTAGAGAACATCGCCCTTGAACCGCTTCTTCTTTGGAGCAGTATTTCGCGACATGCTGGTCATAAAGCCTTGTTACAACCGCAGCGCTGCTCGGCGTATAAAGCGTCTGATCTGCAGATGCCTTGTTCAGGTCCCCGGCCGTCTTGCGAACCGAGGCGCCGGACTGAGCAATGGCTGCCCCACTTGCGGCCTCATAACAACTGCGAGGGGAAAGCTCGTATTTATTAGTTGCGTCGGCCCGGACCTTTTCCATGTAAAGCTGATTCTGCGCCGCAATAGCGCCTTCCATCATCACTTTCTGCTGGGCCGTTTGCTTGTTCACTTCTCGGGTGAGCGTTCCAAAGCCCTGCTGGATACTGGAGTCGATCTTTTGGAGCCAGGCGACCATCGTGGAAGTTGCCGTGGACACGGCAGACGACACAGCTGATCCAGCTGCAGTAGCGCCCTGCGCGGCAATCACGCCGTCACCGCAGCATGCCTCCGCCTTTTGAGGCCCAACCAGCCCCCAACCAGCCACCACCAACACCGCGAAGCTGAGCCCATATGCCCTGATAGATTTCATGCCAACCACCTACTTTAGAACGTTGATAACACCGCTAGCGGCGTTACCCACGGTGTCATTGACCACGGATGTAGCTTGCGATCCGACGGTTCCTATTACTTGCCCATATTTACCGCCCGTTTTTTCGTTGGCTTTCTGACGGACAGAGTCCTGAGCGCGGCGCACAGCCGAGTCAAACTCGCTTTGTGCGGCTTTACATCCCTGCTCCATAAGTTCTTTGCTCATTTTGTCGATGAGCCCTTGGATGCTGCCGAGACCTGGAATGCTGATAGCACCGACGTAGCTGCTGATTTGATCCATGCACGGTGAGATCGAATTCTGGAACGTGACAGTAGGGTTCACTTCAGGCGTGTAAACCTTGATGTATTCCTGCTGAGCCGCCTGCTGCCCCTCCTTGATGTCCTCACAATAACGTTGTGCGGCTGCAGCACCATCTGCCGCGAATGCCACGCCCGAGCTCAAGCAGAACCCACAAAGCCCGCTTAATAGCGCACCTACTGATTTAGTCATGCTGATTATCCTGTTCGTCCTGATAGCCGTTGATGGCCTCAGTCAAACTTTCGAGAAGCGAAGGAGACAACAGGCGCTGAAAGAAGGGTGTGTTTTGAACCACGCGCAGACGTTGAATCAGCGTCCCAGCGAGCATGGGATCAAGCACGTTTGCGAACATGCCGTTTGCATCTTGCTGCAAGAGCAAGCCAAGAAGCCGAGAGCCAAGGCCGGCATGCTGTTCATCTAACCACTGGACAACCCTGAACGCCTTGCTGCTGGTGATGTAGACGAGGAAGAACAAAAGTTCGTTTTTGTCTGCGTCGGCCAGGCGTGCCGCAGATACGGGGTCAGACAGCTTCAGCCCAAAGCGCTGCAGTCTTTCCGCAATATCGGGATGGTTGTCGAGCGCCCAGTCTTCTGTTCGCTCAATTGAGGAGAACAGCCCTCCCAACTCAGGAGAAACCTGATTCCAGTGCTCTTGGACGTCTTCAGTAGAGAGGCTTAGCATTGTTTATATCTTGCACTTTCGTTGTGTTATCTTTGGCGAGTATCAAGGTTAAACCCTTGCCAGTCAAGAATGGAAGATATCGTGCTAAGAGTCTTGAAGCACATCAGAACTCAGGAGCCGGGCGCCGAAAAATCGACGACCACTGGCGTTCGTTCGAGTCGAGAACAGATCAGTTCTAGCGACGATCCCGTCTCGCCGGATAACGACAGCGTGTCGATGGGTTGGAAAGGTCTTTCCGGACGGCTTTTAAACCGACTCGCACAAGCGGACAGCGCAGAGCCCGAGCTGCTGATGCCAACCCCCTCCCCTAACAATTCACCGCGCAAGCGCAACTAACGGAGTCAACAATGAAAAGGTTGCTTTCTCTTTCGTTGCTGCTTTGGGTTCTCTGCTCAGGATCTGCCGTGGCAGCATCGGGTGGCCCACTTCAGCAATTTACGCCGCCACCTGGTGACACCTCCGTCGACTTCCTTGAAGAGGTTTTCGGCTCAATCGTTGGGACGATCCATTCAGGCGGAAACGTAGAGTCAGGCGGGACCGAAGACGTTCTCGGTGCAATGATGGGAGTTTTCGGTGGTGCAGTGCTCTTCCTAGGCATGTTGTTCGTGGGCTATACCACGATCAAGGGCACGATTGATTCAGCGCATGATGGGGAAGTGCTCGGCAAGAAAATGAGTTCGATCTGGATACCCCTACGAACAGTTGGGGGTACCGCCCTTCTCTTGCCCCTTGGGCATGGTTACTCACTCATACAAATCATCGTGCTCTGGCTCGCGATTCAAGGCGTAGGCATCGGTGATGCAATTTGGAGTCAGGCCGTCGACCAAATGGGCAAGGACGGGATGCTCACTCGGCCAATGATCCCGGACTCACGCCCGTTAGCGGCGAGCATCCTGAAGTTCGAGGTGTGTTCCGCTGCGATGAATAAGTCATTCGCAGCTTCCGGGCGATCGACCAAAATCCAGGCTGTCTCATCGCCGCGAAAAGTTGTGAATACCGGCGAGCTCGATGTCGGTCTTCCGGATGCCGTACCTGTATACGGCGCAGTAAACATGATCCAGAAGTACGCCAATGCCTCGTACACGGTCATCGACTACAAGTGGAAGGCTAACGACAACTCTTACATGAACCCCGATGTGTGCGGCGCCTTGACTTGGAAACAGAGCTGGGAGGCCTCGGAAGGCAATAGCAATACCAAGATCATCAAAGAGCCAATTCTTGCGGCCCATGCGAAAGCTGTACAGCAGATGATCCTAGACATCCGGCCTACAGCCCAGCAGATCGTTGCAGGCCAGAAGCCCGAGGCAGGGATTCTCGACTCTGCAGCAAACAAATATGAAAACGCGCTCCGCGCCGCCGCTAAAACCTCAGTGGCACAGACCAGCGATCGAGCCCGTGCAGATTTCCTCTCTGGCGCAAAAGATGGCGGCTGGCTCTTTGCTGGAACCTGGTACAACCATATCGTCAAAATGAATGACGTCATGCAGTCAACGCTGAATGGACTTCCAGCAGCGGAACCAATTGACATCATCGACAAGGAGACCAAGGAAACGCTGCAGACCTATCAAGACGTCATGACGACTGCCGATGAATACGCTAAAAACCGCGTTGAATCCGTCAGAAACGTCTACTACGCCGATACAAACATCCGGGCGCCTCGGGACGGTGAAGGAGCTTGGGAGTACGTTAAAAAAATGCTCTCGGCACCCTTTATGGGGGCAATCAACCAAATGACTCAAAGCATCGCCGGGTCAAACCTCAACCACATGAGCCAGATGAAATCCTTCGGCGACGTGATCGTGACAACAGGCGAAGTAATGATGGCTGCAATGGCCACCGCGGTTGGTGTCTCAAACTCATGGGCCGCCCAGGCGACAGTGAAGGTTGGTTTCGATGCCGGCGCCGTATTCCAGTTCCTATCGGGGATCATCACGCTGATGCTTCTCGCGCTATTTGCGTTTGGCGTCACGCTGAGTACATACGTGCCGATGATCCCATTCATCACATGGATCACGTCGGTAGTGAACTGGTTCGTCCTGGTACTTGAATCTGTGATCGCCGCCCCGTTGTTCGCTGTTGCGCACGTCCATCCGGACGGGGATGACGCGGTGGGTAAAGCAGGTCAAGGCTACATGATGATCCTTTCTCTGGTGATGCGCCCTGCGCTAATGCTGTTCGGCCTGATCGGCGGAATGCTCCTCACGCAACCGATTGTGGGCTTCATCAATGTAGCCTTTATGTCTGTAGTTTCAGGCATCCAGGCTGACTCGATGACGGGCATCGTTTCTTTTATCGCCTACGTTGCGATCTATGTCATCGTCATGACAACAGTAGTCCACATCGTTTTCAGCCTGATCCATTGGGTACCAGACAACATTATCCGTTGGATTGGCCATGCGGCCGGCGGCATTGGTGACGCGGAACGCACAGGTGACAGCGGCCATGACATTTTCGTAGGAGGCGTAAGGGAAGCCAAACATGGCGCTGCAGGGGGGTTAGGTGGTGGCCACAAGCCAAAAGGTCCAAGCGGCGGCGGCACCCCAGGTGGTGGCCCATCTGGAGGACCACCCAGCTCGCCTACCCCATCCAACTCTGAACTTTTAGGGCGCAGCGTGTAGATCTGGAATGAAAAACAAAAGGGGATGCCATCAATATGATGGCATCCCCTTTTTTATGCTTTATTATCAGTTTGTTACCCATAAAAAACCGGCCATCAAGGCCGGTTTTTTTACTGCTGAAATCACAGAGGCCGCACATCACCGGAGGCGGGATCGAAAGAATACCCCTTACTCCGAAGAGACTCGGCCATATGCCGGTTGCGAAGCGCATCACGAGCGTCTTTTTTCAGCAACGGCGATTTAGAATCTCCCCGCTGCAACGCCTCCAACGCGAGCTGCAGGACATAATTGTTTGAGTCATGCAGAGCAACCAGGAACACATTTTTCTGATTCGCTTCATCGAGCTTGCGCTGCAGGGCGCCGGCATGAGCCTGCCATGCCCCTTCAGAGGTCGCTTCCTGCCTGCCTCGCCAAAAATTGTTTACTGCAACTCCACCCAACAGATCCAAACCACCAGCCATTGGGCACCTCCCAGTCTCTCGACTTCCGTTGTACCAAGTTATCCGAACTATACCCCTGCAGCAGGCGCTGTCAATTCCGCTGCGGACAATAGTCCGCTGACGACAATAGTCATCACACCCAAAATTCCGACCTTTGAACACAGGCCGGACACTTGAAAAATGATCCCCCACAGCCTCGACTGCATAACGCCGCCTTCGGCCGAGTGCTTGCCGAGTTGCGCAGAAAACGGGGACTGTCCCAAGAAAAGCTTGGTTTTGAAGCAGAGGTCGACAGGACCTTCATCAGCTTGCTTGAGCGGGGACGGCGGTCTCCCACGCTCGACACGATATTTTCCTTAAGCCGCGCCCTGGACATCCCCTTCACTGAGCTGGCCACCTTAGTAGCGGCGCAGCTGGAAAATCCTCATGAATAAAGACGCCACTCTCGGCGAGGCTCTTGAGCTGTATCGCCAGAAAGTTTCCATTCTGAAAAAAGGCTATGCGCAAGAATGCTACCGCATAGCCTTTCTGTTGCGGTCTCCGCTTGCAAGCAAGATCTGTCGAGAAGTCGTCAGTCCCGATATCGCTACCTACCGGGATACCCGGCTCGCCGAACAAAATCCTCGTACTGGTAAGCAAATTTCGGCAGCTACAGTCCGCCTTGAAATGTCTCTCCTTTCCAACGTCTTTGACATAGGCCGGATCGAATGGGGGATTTGTGAAGCAAACCCTGTGACCAACGTCAGGAAGCCCAAAGCGCCGCCGGGCCGCGATCGACGATTACTCCCGCGGGAAGAAAGACTGATCATGCGCTACTGCCACAATCATCCCAATCAGGAACTCTACTCACTCGTCGTGCTGGCCATTGAGACTGCGATGCGTCAAGGGGAGTTGCTGAAGCTTGAATGGGAGCACATCAATCTTCGCAACCGGATCGCGCACTTGCCTGATACCAAGAACGGCACAAAACGCGACGTCCCGCTGAGCCTGAAAGCACGCGAAGCGCTGATGCGTCTGGGCGCTAAAACGAAAGGTAAAGTGTTCAATTACACGTCTAACGGTTTCAAGTCCACCTGGCGAGTGATGATGATTCGGCTAGGTATTGAGGACCTCCATTTTCACGATCTTCGCCATGAAGCCTGTTCGCGGTTATTCGAACTAAACACCCTGGACGTGATGGAGATCGCGGCGATATCGGGACATAAATCCCTCTCAATGCTCAAGCGGTACACACACCTAAAAGCATCACGACTGGTGAAAAAGCTTGAGGGGAACAAACATCGAGGACAGCAGGTGGTGATGAACCACCTAGTACCCTACCCTGCCATTGCCTCCAAAACACCACAGGGCGTTGTAGTGCGCGTTTTGGACTTCGAGGGCATCGTTGGCCTCGGGGAATCCCGTGAAACCGCTCTAAGGGGCGCACAGGACGCCCTTCTACGCCATCTGATGGTTGCATTAAGGGACAAAATCTACATTCCTGCACCAGATCAGTTTCTAGAACCAGTGAACGAAGAGGAGATATTCATGATCGACCCGCTGAACACCTTTGATGAACCGGTCAGACTGAGCGCTTAACACTTTATTTTCGTAAGACGGTCAGCCTAAAACCTACCGCCCCCAATGAAATTGGGCATTTGACGCCTCCTTGCCAATCCGGTGTGTGGAAAGGGGCGGCAGGTTTTAATGGCTACTACTTCGCTCAAAACATGTATCAGGGGACGATGAGCGGTTCCAATAGCTCTTCGGTACCGATATATGTAAACGCCTCAGGCGGGAACGGAACATCGGGCGCGAACGGCTGCGCCGGTCAAATTTGCGGAAATACATGTAGCTTGGCTGGCATTTCCGGAGGGATGCAAGTGGCATTTGATTCTGACAACAACACTACCGCTGCGAAGGCTTGTAATATAAGTTTCTGGGTTGCGCCGGGTGCAAGTTATTCCGTTACTTCAAGTCCATATGGAAATCCATACTTAGGGACATTTTACGTTTCTATCTTTGGATCGCCTTAAAATAAAAACCTCCTTGCCAATCCGGTGTGTGGAAATCCAATGGCGGCGGCGGTGGTGTAACGGACCTTTGCAATATCGGCACCGGCGGCGCAGTGGGTACTGACGCAACTTGTGCAGCTGTATGTTCAGGAACAGCTCC
>NZ_JAAQWK010000040.1:0-31971 GCF_012985445.1 Pseudomonas sp. WS 5532 | reverse complement strand
CCCTAAACTTGGCTCAGCAATCGTTGGTTACATCTTTGATTTCTCGCGGAGTAACTTGTGATGCTGATAATCTTGTTGACTACCAGTCTGACTCCACAAGCACCCACACGAATTGCTTGATTCAGTTGTTAAAGAGCGGTTGGTTAAGATCTTTCGTCTCAACCGAGGCGCGCATTCTACAGCAGCCTCATTTGCTGTCAAGTGATTATTTTCAGAAGCTTTCGAAGAATTCTTCAACAACTTCAACCACTTGCGCTTACGATCTCTCGTTAGCGGGAGGCGAATTCTACAGCGTCACACGCTGCTGTCAACACCTCTTTTTCAACTTCCTTTTGGCTTCGATGAACTGAAGCAACTCGCTGCCGAAAACTTCGTAACTCATTGTTTACCAAGGAGTTTTCCGTTTCGACTGCGCCGGAAGTGGGGCGAATTATAGACAGATATAAAACGCCGTCAATCCCTTTCTTTCACATTTCTGTCATATAGGTCAAAAAGGCCGCAAAAGCACAAAAGCCGGCCCCAAGGGGCCGGCCTTCACCTACTACGCCTTACAGACTCGGGAAGGCGAACTGCGACGCTTCATGGCTGGCCCGCTGCGGCCAACGCTGGGTAATCGCCTTGCGACGGGTATAGAAACGCACCCCATCCGGCCCATAGGCATGCAAGTCGCCAAACAGCGAACGTTTCCAGCCGCCAAAGCTGTGGTACGCCACCGGCACGGGCAACGGCACGTTTACGCCGACCATGCCCACTTCGATCTCATCACAGAACAGCCGCGCCGCTTCACCGTCACGGGTAAAGATGCAGGTACCGTTGCCATACTCATGATCGTTGATCAGTTGCATCGCCGCTTCCAGGCTATCCACCCGCACCACGCACAGCACCGGCCCGAAGATCTCTTCCTTATAGATGCGCATTTCAGGCGTCACGCGATCAAACAAGCTGCCGCCCAGGAAGAAGCCCTCTTCATGCCCGGCAACACTCAAACCGCGGCCGTCGACTACCAGCTCAGCGCCAGAAGACACACCGTCTTCTATATAGCCACTGACCTTGTCCCGCGCCTGCCCCGTCACCAACGGCCCCATATCCAGGCCGCAAGAGGTGCCCGCACCAATCTTGAGTGCCTTGACCTGCGGTACCAACTTGGCGATCAACGCATCCGCCACCTGGTCACCCACGCACACGGCCACCGAAATCGCCATGCAACGCTCACCGCAGGAACCATACGCTGCGCCCATCAAAGCGCTGACCGCGTTATCCAGGTCCGCATCCGGCATCAGCACCGCATGGTTCTTCGCCCCGCCCAGCGCCTGCACGCGCTTGCCGCGCTTGGTTGCTTCGGAATAGATGTACTCGGCAATCGGCGTCGACCCCACAAAACTCAGGGCTTTGACTTCCGGCGCTTCAATCAGCGCATCCACTGCGCCCTTGTCCCCGTGCACCACGCTCAGCACGCCTTTGGGCAGACCGGCTTCCTGCAACAGCTGCGCAATCAGCAGCGTGGAGCTTGGATCACGCTCCGATGGTTTCAGGATGAAACAGTTACCGCACACGATCGCCAGCGGGTACATCCACAGCGGCACCATCGCCGGGAAGTTGAACGGAGTAATACCCGCCACCACACCCAACGGTTGGAAGTCCGACCACGCATCAATGTTCGGCCCCACGTTACGGCTGTACTCGCCTTTGAGAATCTCCGGCGCCGAACAGGCGTATTCCACGTTCTCGATGCCGCGTTTCAGTTCACCGGCGGCGTCTTCCAGGGTCTTGCCATGCTCCTCGCTGATCAACTGCGAAATACGCGCTTCGTTCTGCTCCAGCAATTGCTTGAAACGAAACATCACCTGGGCACGCTTGGCCGGTGGGGTATTACGCCAGGCAGGGAACGCCGCCTTGGCCGAGTCGATCGCCTGTTGAATAGTTTCACGGCTGGCCAATGGCACTTGGTGAATCACCTGGCCGGTGGACGGGTTGTACACGTCGGCACTACGGCCGCTGTCATTGACCAACTCACCGTTGATCAAATGCTGGATAAGGCTCATGCAGGGCTCCTGAAAAGTTGTTCTATATAAAAGGAGAAATCAGTCGATCTTGTTCAGCACTTCGCCGACCGCATCGAACAAACGATCCAGGTCCTGCGGCTTGCTGTTGAAGGTTGGCCCGAACTGCAGGGTGTCACCGCCAAAGCGCACGTAGAAACCCGCTTTCCACAAGGCCATGCCGGCCTCAAATGGACGCACGATGGCATCACCGTCACGCGGGGCAATCTGGATCGCGCCGGCCAGGCCGTAGTTACGGATGTCGATCACATTCTTGCTGCCCTTCAACCCGTGCAACGCATTCTCAAAGTGCGGGGCGACTTCGGCTACGCTCTGCACCAGGTTTTCCTTCTGCAACAGGTCCAATGCCGCCAAGCCAGCCGCGCAAGCCACCGGGTGCGCCGAGTAGGTGTAGCCGTGGGGGAATTCCACCGCGTATTCCGGCGTCGCCTGGTTCATGAAGGTCTGATAGATCTCGCTGCTGGCAATCACTGCGCCCATCGGGATCGCGCCGTTGGTGACTTGCTTGGCAATGCACATCAGGTCCGGGGTCACGCCAAAGCTGTCGGCGCCGAACATCGAGCCGGTACGGCCGAAACCGGTGATCACTTCGTCGAACACCAGCAGGATGTTGTGTTGGTCGCAGATCTCACGCAGTCGCTTGAGATAACCCTGTGGCGGCACCAGCACGCCAGCGGAACCGGCCATCGGTTCAACAAACACCGCTGCGATGTTCGACGCGTCGTGCAGTTCGATCAGCTTGAGCAGCTCATCGGCCAGGGCGATGCCGCCCAGCTCCGGCATGCCACGGGAGAAGGCATTGCTCGCCAGCAACGTGTGCGGCAGATGGTCAACGTCCATCAGGCCCTGACCGAAGAGCTTGCGGTTGCCGTTCACGCCACCCAGGCTGGTTCCGGCAATGTTCACACCGTGATAGCCACGGGCGCGGCCGATCATCTTGGTCTTGGTGGCCTGGCCTTTCAGGCGCCAGTACGCACGCACCATCTTCACCGCTGTATCGGCGCACTCGGAGCCCGAATCGGTGAAGAACACGTGGTTCAGGTTGCCTGGGGTCAGGTCGGTGATCTTTTCCGCCAGCTGGAAGGACAACGGATGACCGTATTGGAAGCCCGGGGAGTAGTCCAGGGTGCCCAGTTGCTTGGAGACTGCTTCCTGAATCTCTTTACGGGTGTGCCCGGCGCCACACGTCCACAGGCCCGACAACGAGTCGTACACCTTGCGGCCCTTGTCATCTATCAACCAGCTGCCTTCAGCGCCGACGATCAGGCGCGGGTCGCGCTGGAAGTTGCGGTTGGCGGTGTAAGGCATCCAGTGCGCATCCAACTTCAATTGGCTGGCCAGGGACGATGGGGCGTTTTCGGGCATGTTCATCAGCAAAACCTCGCAGGGCAAAAGGCAGCGTCGGGATTGAAAAGCGTTGTTGCAGCTAAATTGCCACGGCGATAAAGTCGGTGAAATCCAACTCTTCTAACCTTCAGTCAGGCCTTCACTAAACTATGAGCAGCCGTCGACCCGATCCCCTGGCCCAAGTCAGCGACTTCGATATCCGCCTGTTGCGCATCTTTCGCAGCGTGGTGGAGTGCGGCGGCTTCTCGGCGGCCGAAACCGTGCTCGGCATCGGCCGCTCGGCCATCAGCCAGCAGATGAGCGACCTGGAGCAACGCCTTGGATTGCGCCTGTGCCAGCGCGGGCGTGCCGGCTTCTCCCTGACCGAAGAAGGCCGCGAGGTCTACCAATCGGCCTTGCAGCTATTAAGTGCGCTGGAAAGCTTTCGCACCGAGGTCAACGGCCTGCATCAGCATTTGCGCGGCGAACTGATCATCGGCCTCACCGACAACCTGGTCACCCTGCCCCACATGCGCATCACCCACGCCCTGGCGCAGTTGAAGGAACGCGGCCCCGACGTACAAATCCAGATCCGCATGATCGCGCCGAACGAGGTGGAACAAGGTGTACTCGATGGTCGCCTGCATGTCGGCGTAGTACCTCAGGCGAGCGCGCTGTCCGGCCTGGAATACCAACCCCTATACAGCGAACGCTCACTGCTCTACTGCGCGGTTGGCCACCCGTTGTTTTACGCGGACGACAAGCAACTGGACGACCCACGTATCGACAGCCAGGACGCCATCGCCCCGACCTTTCGCTTGCCCGCCGAAATCCAGGCCCATTACCAGGCACTCAATTGCACCGCCAGCGCCTCGGACCGCGAAGGCATGGCGTTCCTGATTCTCACCGGCCGCTATATCGGCTACCTGCCCGACCACTACGCCAGCCTGTGGGTACAACAAGGCCGACTGCGCGCGCTGAAACCGGCTACACGTTTTTACGATTTGAGCCTCGCATCGGTCACGCGCAAGGGTCGCCGCCCTCATTTGGTGCTGGAAAGCTTTCTGGAGAGTCTGGCGGCAACGCGCTAATTCGGGCCTCTCGCTAAAAGCTGAGCAACTGGACAGCTTTTTGCAAGGGAACCAGGACCTTGAACCGTCCGCCCTGAGTTTGCCCGCCATGCCACCAGAAACCTTGAGCCCCAACGACCTGATCTACGGCCTGAACGACCGACCGAAACCACTGCCGGCCCTACTGGCAGCCTTGCAACATGTGCTGGCCGCCTTTGTCGGCATCATCACCCCGCCACTGATCATCGGTTCTACGTTGGGGCTCACCGCCCACCTGCCCTACCTGATCAGCATGGCGTTGATGGTGTCCGGCGTAGGCACTTTCATCCAGGCACGCAGGCCATTTGGTATCGGCGCCGGCATGATCTGCCTGCAAGGCACCAGCTTTGCGTTTCTCGGCGCGGTGTTGTCAGCAGGCTTTCTAGTGAAGCAACGCGGCGGCAGCCCGGAAGACATCATGGCGATGGTCTTTGGCGTGTGCTTTTTCGGCGCGGCGGTGCAGATCGTGTTGAGCCGTTTTATCGGCCAATTGCGCCGTGTGATCACGCCCTTGGTCACCGGCATTGTCATCACCTTGATAGGCATCAGCCTGATCAAAGTCGGCATCACCGACCTGGGTGGCGGTTTCAATGCGCCTGACTTCGGCGCGCCGACCAACCTGGCCTTGGGGTTGTTCGTCGTGTTGACGATCATCTTGCTCAACCGCTCGAACACGCCGTGGATACGCCTCTCGGCAATCATCATCGGCCTGGCCCTCGGCAGCCTGGCCGCGTGGTTCAGCGGCAAGCTGGTGCCCCAAGCCTTGCCCGACTTGCCATTGATCAGCGTGCCGATGCCGTTTCGCTTTGGTTTCAACTTCGACTGGAGCGCCTTCCTGCCCATCGCGCTGATTTATCTGATCAGCAGTATCGAAACCGTTGGCGACCTGACCGCCAACTGCATGATCGCCCGCCAGCCGATCAGCGGCCCTTCTTATATAAGTCGACTCAAGGGCGGCGTATTGGGTGATGGCGTCAGTTGCATGATTGCCGCCACCTTCAGCGCATTCCCCAACACCACGTTTGCGCAGAACAACGGCGTGATCCAACTCACCGGCGTGGCCAGCCGTTACGTCGGCTTATACATTGGTGTGCTGCTGTTCTGTCTCGGCCTGTTTCCACTGATCGGCGCGGTGCTGCAGCAAATCCCCAAACCGGTATTGGGCGGCGCAACCCTGGTGATGTTCGGCAGCGTGGCCGCCGCCGGCGTGCGCATTCTGGCCCAGGCGCCGCTGGACCGACGCAGCATGTTGATCATCGCCACCTCGTTCGGCGTTGGCCTGGGCATTGCCGCCCAACCTGAGTTGCTGCACTTGATGCCGCCTCTGGTGCAAAACCTGTTCGATTCGGCCATCACCAGCGGCGGCCTGACGGCCATCGTGTTGTGCCTGTTATTACCCGAGGCCAAAGCGAATACCGCAGGCGCAAACCACGCGCCGGAAAGCGACACACTGGAACCGCTTTGACGGTTTTATTGCATCGGGACTTGTCTGAGGCTTGAGGGTGGGTTATCTGTGCACACGTCGTCTCTATCGATCAGCACGGAAACCTCCATGAGCCTCGAAGTTCCTGCCCACAGCAACCACGCCGGTAAACCTGCCAGCCGTATTCGGCAAAAGAATGAACAAGCGATTCTCCAGGCGGCTGAAGACGAATTCGCGCGTCATGGCTACAAAGGCACCAGCATGAACACCATTGCCTCGAGTGCCGGGCTGCCCAAGGCCAACCTGCATTATTACTTCACCAACAAGCTCGGCCTGTACATCGCGGTACTGAGCAATATCCTCGAACTGTGGGACAGCACCTTCAACGCGCTGACCGCCGAGGACGACCCCGCCGTCGCGCTGACACGCTACATCCGCACCAAGATGGAATTCTCCCGGCGCCACCCCCAAGCCTCGCGGATCTTCGCCATGGAGATCATCAGTGGCGGCGAATGCCTGACCGAATATTTCAGCCAGGACTACCGCGCCTGGTTCAGTGGCCGCGCAGCGGTGTTCCAGGCCTGGATCGAAGCCGGCAAGATGGACCCCATCGACCCCGTACACCTGATCTTCCTGTTGTGGGGCAGCACCCAGCATTACGCCGACTTCGCCACCCAGATCTGCCGCGTCACTGGTCGCACCAAGCTGACCAAGCAGGACATGGAAGACGCCGGCACCAACCTGATCCATATCATCCTCAAAGGCTGCGGCATCAAGCCGGCCCTATAAACGAAGCGACTTATGCCTTTCACGCTGACCGGCCTTTGCGAATTTCGTGAAGAAATACGCAAAAGCCGCTTTATCACCCTGGCCGCGCCGATCACCAGCGCGCAAGACGCCCAGGCGTTTTTCGAGCAGCACAGCGACCTCAACGCCACGCACAACTGCTGGGCCTGGAAGCTCGCCGACCAGTACCGCAGCAACGACGATGGCGAACCCGGCGGCACGGCCGGGCGACCGATCCTGGCCGCCATTGAAGCCCAAGGCTTTGATCAGGTCGCCGTGCTGGTGATTCGCTGGTACGGCGGCATCCAGCTGGGCACCGGCGGCCTGGCTCGCGCCTACGGCGGCGGCGCGAACAAATGCCTGCAGAATGCCGAACGCATCGAGCTGATCAGCCGCGTGCCGCTGAGCTGTGCCTGCAGTTTCTCGGAATTGAACCTGGTGAAACTGCGCGTGGCCGAACTGGGCGGGCTGGTGGTGGAAGAAACCTTCACCGCCAACGGCGTCGAGCTACAGCTCGCACTCGGCGAGGCGCACATCGACACGCTGCAAACCCAGCTCGCCGACCTCAGCCGTGGGCGCATCCTGCTCGAACGCTGAAACTGCCCACATCTACTGTGCACCTGCCTGTGGATAACCTGAGCACACCCGTCTGTAACCCTTTTGTCATAAGGGCTTACGGGCGCCGGTCATTTTTTGATCAGTATTCACCGGGAGTAGTTGCGCAACGCCCCACAGCAGTTCCAACAGCAGAATTATCCACAGCACCGACGTGGAGCCCTGCATCAGCGCGTACAGCTGCCAGGTCGCAAACAGACCACGGCCGGCCGCGTCATACAGCCCGAATTGGCGTTGAGGGTCGCGAATACGCAGCACTGCCCACACGCACACGATCGAGCCGAGCAGGTTGGCCATCAGCACATGCGCAGGCAGAAACGGCGGTAGCTCGCCCGGCAGGTTCAAGCCCTGCAACAGGCCGTGTACTAATGCAAAACTCCACGGCGTGACAAACGCGGCGGTGATGATCAAGTCATACCAGGCACTGGCCCGCACCAATGTCCGGTAGCGTTTTTGTGTCCACATAGCAGCAAGCTCCTTCAATTCAAGAAGCCAGCAGGCTAAAGCCTGGAGTATGCTCCAGGGTCAAGCCCTCTCGAGCCCGTCTCATGCGTATCGGCGAATTAGCCCAGGCCAGCCAGGTCAGCCGCGACACCTTGCGCTTCTATGAGCAGCGCGGGTTGATCGCCGCGCAACGCAGCGCCAACGGTTACCGCGACTACCCGCCGGACATGCTGCAACTGGTGCTCTATATCAAGACTGCGCAGCGCCTGGGTTTCAGCCTCGGCGAGATCGGCACCAGCGTCGCCGCCTTATGGCAGGCGCCCGATCCCGACGCTGCCGTCACACAATTGCTGCAAGACAAGCTCAACCTGATCGAAACCCGCATCACTGAACTCGGCCATCTGCGCCAGGAGTTGCAGCAAAGGCTCGGGCAACGTTGTCCACTGAATCCGTGAACCTCCACTCCAAAGGAAGCCCTTCATGTCTACGCCAAAAACCGCACTGATCATCGGCGCCTCGCGCGGCCTGGGCCTTGGCCTGGTCAAGCAACTGCTGCAGGACGGCTGGGAGGTGACCGCCACCGTGCGCGACCCGAACAAGGCCGATGCGCTCAAAGCCGTGGGCCAGGTGCAGATCGAGAAGCTGGACATGGACGATCAACAAGCCGTGATCGCCTTGGCCCAACGCCTGAAGGAGCGCACCTTCGACCTGCTGTTCGTCAACGCCGGCGTCAAAGGCCCTGCCAACCAGGAGCCGGGCCACGCCACCCTGGCGGAAGTCGGCCAACTGTTTTTCACCAACGCCGTGGCGCCGATCAACCTGGCCCAGCGCTTTGTCGGGCAGATCCGCAAAGACACCGGCGTGCTGGCGTTCATGAGTTCGGTGCTGGGCAGCGTGACTATTCCCGATGGCTCCGACCTGGCGCTGTACAAGGCCAGCAAGGCTGCACTCAACTCCATGACCAACAGCTTTATCACGCAACTGGGCGACCATAAGCTCACCGTGCTGTCGCTGCATCCGGGCTGGGTGAAAACCGACATGGGCGGCGAAAACGCGCACATCGATGTCGACACCAGCGTGCGCGGCCTGGTGGATCAGGTGAATGCCTACACCGGCAAAGGCGGCCATCACTTCGTGGACTACAAGGGCGACACCATCGCCTGGTAACAGCTCGGTCCAACCTGTGGGAGCGGGCTTGCCCGCGATGGTCTCAAGAGCACCTCGCTCCTACAGATAGACCTGATCATGGACTACACGTAAACTCTGCTCCTCGCCCTCACCGGCGACCCTGGATCAGCAGACAGGGCAACACTGAGCTGGCAAACCTGAACCCATCATTCAGAGGAGCCGGCCAATGCCTGCGACCCGTATCTGGTTAAAAAACCCCCTCGCGATCTTCACCGCCAATGGCCTCGACGCCCGTGGTGGCCTGGTGCTGCAAGACGGTGTGATCACCGAAGTGCTGGGCTTGGGAAAAGAGCCCACCGTGCCGTGCGGACAAGTATTCGATGCACGCGAACATGTGATCCTGCCGGGGCTGATCAACACTCACCATCACTTCTACCAAACCCTGACCCGCGCCTGGGCGCCGGTGGTCAACCAGCCGCTCTTCCCGTGGCTGAAAACCCTGTACCCGGTCTGGGCACGCCTGACCCCGGAAAAACTCGCGCTGGCGTCCAAAGTCGCCTTGGCTGAATTGCTGCTGTCTGGCTGCACCACCGCGGCAGATCACCATTACCTGTTCCCCGAAGGCCTTGAAAACGCCATCGACGTGCAGGTGCAAAGCGTGCGCGAACTGGGCATGCGCGCCATGCTCACTCGCGGCTCCATGAGCCTGGGCGAAGCGGATGGCGGCCTGCCGCCGCAGCAAACCGTGCAGCAAGGCCAGGTGATCCTCGAAGACAGCCAGCGCCTGATCCGCGAATACCACCAGCGCGGCGATGGCGCGCAAATCCAGATCGCCCTGGCGCCCTGCTCGCCGTTTTCGGTCACCCCGGAAATCATGCAAGCCAGCGCCGAACTGGCCAACAGCCTCGACGTGCGCCTGCACACGCACCTGGCCGAAACCCTCGACGAAGAAGACTTCTGCCTGCAGCGTTTCGGGCTGCGCACGGTGGACTACCTCGACAGCGTCGGCTGGCTCGGCCCACGCACCTGGCTGGCCCACGGCATTCACTTCAACCCGGACGAGATCGCCCGCCTGGGCGCCGCCGGCACCGGTATCTGCCATTGCCCAAGCTCGAATATGCGCCTGGCTTCCGGCATCTGCCCGACCCTGGACCTGCTCGCCGCCGGCGCGCCGATTGGCCTGGGCGTCGACGGTTCGGCCTCCAACGATGCCTCGAACATGATCCTCGAAGCGCGCCAGGCCCTGTACATCCAGCGCCTGCGTTACGGCGCAGAAAAGATCACCCCGGAAGGCGTGCTGGGCTGGGCCACCAAAGGCTCGGCGCAGTTGCTGGGGCGCACGGATATCGGTGAGTTGGCCGTGGGCAAACAGGCTGACCTGGCGCTGTTCAAACTCGATGAGCTGCGTTTTTCCGGCAGCCATGACCCGATTTCGGCGCTGCTGCTGTGCGGCGCCGACCGCGCGGATCGGGTGATGATCGGCGGCAAGTGGCGGGTGATCGATGGGCAGGTTGAAGGGCTGGACCTGAAAGGCTTGATTGCCGATCACAGCCAGGCGGCGAAACAACTGATCGCCGGCACCTGAGCCCTGCACAAAGCCAACTGTGGGAGCTGGCTTGCCTGCGATGCAGACACCTCGGTCTATTAGCCATACCGAGTGGATGCCATCGCGGGCAAGCCCGACTCCCACATGGGATTTAGGGTGTGCTTGAGGGCCGGTTACACCCCAAGCAACGACAACATGATAAAGGTCGCAAACAACACATGTGGGAGCTGGCTTGCCTGCGATGCAGGCACCTCGGTCTTTCAGCCATACCGAGTTAATGCCATCGCGGGCAAGCCCGACTCCCACATGGGATTTAGGGTGTGCTTGAGGGCCGGTTACACCCCAAGCAACGACAACATGATAAAGGTCGCAAACAACACAAAGTGCGTCATCCCTTCGATGGCATTGGTTTCGCCATCATTGAGGTTGATCGCACTCACCACCAGTGTGATCAACACCATCACGGTCTGCACCGGGGTCATCGCCATCTGGAACGGCTGGCCGGTGTAGAGCGCCATGGCTTCCATCACCGGCACCGTCAAAATCACCGTCGACAACGATGCACCCAGTGCGATGTTGACCACCGACTGCATGCGGTTAGCCAAGGCTGCACGCAATGCCGTCAGAATTTCCGGCGCGGCCGAAATCGCCGCCACCACAATCGCGGTAATCACCGGCGGTGCGCCCGTACCTTCCAGGCCCAGGTCGAGGGTCTTGGACATCACCTCGGCCAATGCGCCAATCACAATCACGCCAAACACCAACGTACCGATGGAAAACGCCAGGTTGATCGGCGGCTCCTGCTGTTCTTCCGGCTGCTTTTTTCGGCGTTTTTCCGGGTAGCTATAGCTGAAGAAGTAACTGTGTGGCCCGACCTGCATGCGCAGGAACAGGGTGTAGAGCAACACCATCGCGCCGATGGTGAAGGCCGAGTAAATTTTCCAGTCAGCCTCGGGAATAAACTCCGGCACCACCATCGATACGCCCATGGCGGTGAGGATCATCACGCTGTAACTGCGTGCCGAGTCATCGTTGTAGGACTGTTCACCATGCTTGATGCCGCCCATCAGCGCGGCCAGGCCAAGGATGCCGTTGATATCGAGCATCACCGCCGAATAGATCGTGTCACGTACCAAAGTCGGCGAGGGCTCGTTGCTCATCATGATCGCCAGGATCACCACTTCCACCAGCACGGCGGCGAGGGTGAGGATCATGGTGCCGTAAGGGTCACCGACCTTTTCCGCCAGTTGCTCGGCGTGGTGGGCGACGCGCATCGACGCCATGACAATAAAAGCGATGAGCGCCAAGCCGCCCAGCAGGGCGATCATCTGCCCGCTGTGCAGCATCCAGTGCTCCAACGGGTAGGCGGCGATGGCGGCGATCAACGCCAGCCACATGAATTTTTCTTGCTTGAGGGATGTGAGCATTCCGGGCCTTTTTGTGCAGCAAATCAGTCATTGATGGGGTACAGACTGCACCACGTCGCTAACGTTTCGTTACACCTTAGTTCAGATGGCCCTTGCGCGAATAAAACCAATACTCTCCTGCTGGTCAGGTTTTGCCGACTATTTCAGCCATGGCCTGTAGAATGCCGCCATTGCACCTGATGAGAATTTAGAACATGTACGATTGGCTCAACGCCCTGCCCAAGGCTGAATTGCACCTGCACCTGGAAGGCTCGCTGGAGCCTGAGTTGCTGTTTGCCCTGGCCGAACGCAACAAGATTGCACTGCCGTGGAATGACGTCGAAACCCTGCGCAAGGCCTACGCCTTCAACAACCTGCAAGAGTTTCTCGACCTGTATTACAAAGGCGCCGATGTGCTGCGCACGTCCCAGGATTTCTATGACCTGACCTGGGCCTACCTGCTGCGCTGCAAAGAACAGAACGTGATCCACACCGAACCGTTCTTCGACCCGCAGACCCACACCGACCGTGGCGTGCCATTCGAAGTGGTGCTCAACGGCATCGCCGCTGCGCTCAAAGATGGCGAGCAGCAACTGGGTATCACCAGCGGTTTGATCCTGAGCTTCCTGCGCCACCTGAGCGAAGCCGAAGCCGAGAAAACCCTCGACCAGGCGCTGCCGTTCCGTGACGCGTTTGTGGCCGTCGGCCTGGACAGCTCGGAAATGGGTCACCCACCGAGCAAGTTCCAGCGCGTGTTCGACCGTGCCCGCCATGAAGGCTTCCTTACCGTGGCCCACGCCGGCGAAGAAGGCCCGCCCGAGTACATCTGGGAGGCCATCGACCTGCTGAAAATCCAGCGTATCGACCATGGCGTACGCGCCATCGAAGACGAACGCTTGATGCAGCGCATCATCGACGAGCAGATCCCGCTGACCGTGTGCCCACTGTCCAACACCAAGCTCTGTGTGTTCGACGACATGGCCCAGCACAACATCCTCGACATGCTTGAGCGTGGCGTGAAGGTGACGGTGAACTCGGATGACCCGGCGTACTTCGGCGGCTATGTCACCGAGAACTTCCACGCGCTGTACACCTCCCTGGGCATGACCCAGGACCAGGCCAAACGCCTGGCGCAGAACAGCCTGGATGCGCGGCTCGTGAAGCCATAACTGCATAAACGCAGTTCAAATAATGTGGGAGCTGGCTTGCCAGCTCCCACATTGACCTCATCAGCCTTGAGATTGGGTCAGTTCTTCCAGGGTCTTGCCCTTGGTCTCCATCCCAAACACCCACACCACCAGCGCCGCCACCGCAAAACACAGCGCCCCCAAGGCAAACACCCCACCCTGCCCGGTTATCGGAAACACCAGCCCGGTTACCAACGGCCCCAGCAATGACCCGACCCGGCCAATCGCCGAGGCAAACCCGGAACCGGTGGCCCGCGCCGAAGTGGGATACAGCTCCGGCGTGTAGGTGTACAGCACCGCCCACATGCCAAACAGAAAGAACTGCATCAACAACCCCGAGGTAATCAGCAGCCCCACGTTGCCGCCAAACACCGCGCTCTGCCCATACAGAAACGCCATCACCCCGCCGCCCAGCAATGTCACCACACACACCGGTTTACGGCCCCAACGTTCCACCAGCCAGGCCGCCATCAAGAAGCCCGGTATCCCGCCCAGGGAAATGATCACCGTGTAATACACCGATTGCGTCACGGCAAAACCCGACTGCTGCAACAGCGCACTCAGCCAGGAGGTCAGCCCGTAGAAACCCAGCAAGGCAAAAAACCACACGCTCCAGATCATCATCGTGCGTTGGCGATACTGCGCCGACCACAACTGCTGGAACGCCGAGAAAAACGTGCCCGGCACGCTCTCAACCCGCGGCAAGGCAATCGGCTCCGGCAAGTCCGTACGCCCCAGCGAGTCGCGGACCTTCTGCTCAATGCCGAGCAACACCTTGTCCGCCGCTGCATGCCGCCCGGCCTGTTCCAGCCAGCGTGGCGATTCCGGGATAAAAAAACGAATCGCCAGCACAAACACCGCCGGTACCGCCAACACCAGGAAGATGTCGCGCCAGCCAATCACCGGCAGCAAAAAGTAGGACAGCACACCCGCCGCCACAAACCCCAGCGGCCAGAAGCCATCCATCAAGGCGATATATCGCCCACGGCCCTTGGCGGGAATCAGCTCCGAGAGCATCGACTGCGCAATCGGGAATTCCATACCCATGCCGATCCCCAGCAGGATGCGAAACAGCGTCAGCGTTTCCACCGTCTGCGCCGTGGAGCACAGGTAACTGGCGACGCCCCACAACACGATGCTCCACTGAAACACCGGCTTGCGCCCGAAACGGTCAGCCAACATGCCGGACAAGGACGCACCGACCACCATGCCGAAAAAACTCGAACTGGCGAGTAACCCGGCCTGGGCCGTGCTCAGGCCGAACTCGGTTTTTATCGAGCCCAACAGGAAGGTCATCATCGCCAGGTCCATGGAGTCGAAAAAAAACGCCAAGGCGATGATGATGAAAATGATTCGGTGGTAACCGCTGATGGGCAACCGTTCCAGCCGTTCCGCTGCGCTATAGCCTTGCATACCCATGCCATACCCCCCGAGTGAAAAATCCCCAAGGCGAGTGTGCGGCATCGTTTTACCCGATTATTGCTGGATACGACCTGACTGAAACTCTGAACGACGCACGCACCTACGCCGTGGCCAGACGGTTGATTTCCGCAAGCCCCAGGTCGGTCACCAGCAAGGCACGCGACTCGTTGACCGCGTTGATCCAGCCGCACTGCAAAAACAACTGCAACAACCCGGCCCCCAATGCCCCCCCCAGGTGCGGCTGCTGCTGGCTCCAGTCAAAACAGTCGCAGGCCAACGGCGCAGACAGTGCCTGGATAAAGATGCCCAGGGTCGCGAAATGCTGCGCGCCGGTGACGGTCACGTCGGTACGCTGTTCGTAGCGGTCGATCCAGCCGGCCTCCAGCATGCGCTGATAAAGCCCCGCTGCCAGTTCACCGCCCAGATGCCCCTGGCACAAACGCGCGCGCCGCAACGGCGGCGGCGCCAGGGATACTCGCGGGGAAACCTGCGGAGCGTTGCGTGCGGCACAGGCCAAGGTGGTACAGGCCAATGCGTCGACGGCCGCACAGACATCCACGGCGGCCATGCGAAACAGGCGCTTGCCGCGCTTGGCCTCGCTGCGCAGCAAACCGCTGCCGATAAGGCGCGCAAGATGCGCATTGGCCGACGCGGCGGACAGCCCGGCGAGCATAGCCAGTTCGTCTGCGGTTTTCGCCGAACCGTCCATCAGTGACCAGAGCATGGCGGTGCGCTTGGGCTCAGCGAGCAAGCTGGCGATCTGACTGATGCAAGGTGCTTCTTCCATGTATTCACTCCTTGTAAATCATTTGTCTGCTGCGGTTGGAACCAAAGTATAGGGGCGCAAACCGCCCATTCCGCGGCGTCCGACAGCGCGAATGGGGACAGGCTCTGAGTGAAATTTCTGGCTTTGGTGGAGGCTATTGCCTAACGCTCTATCGCCCCGGCCTTTGCGCGGTCAAAGCCGCACAACGGGACACGAGCATTTCCCGCAGCAGGTTAATGGGTTTACTCAACTGAGCACGGTGGGCGCACAGCAGGTTGAGCGGCGTGCGCTCGCCGCGTAGCTCCGGCAACACCAGGCGCAAACGCCCCGCGAGCACGTCGGTGCTCACATCCAGCCACGACTTGTAGGCAATGCCGACACCCGCCACCGCCCAGCGGCGCACCACATCGGCGTCGTCACTGAAGCGATCACCGCTTACCGTCAGGCCGACCTCGCGCTTGCCGTCGTAAAAACCCCAGTGGTCGTGGACACGACTGCCCAGCATGTACAACAGGCAATTGTGCTGCGCCAACTGCTCAAGATGCCGGGGCTCGCCATGCCGTGCCAGGTAGCTGGGTGCGGCGCACAGCACGCGAATGTTGTCCGGGGCGATGGGCAGCGCGACCAGGCTGGAATCTTCAGGCTCGCCGTAGCGCAGGGCGATATCCACCGGCTGGCGGAACAGGTCGGCAATGCGGTCGCCCAGCCGCAGGCGGATGTTCAATTGCGGGTATTCAAGCTGAAACTCATCCAGCCACGGCAGTAACTGGTTGCGCCCGAAATCCGACGGCGCCGACAGTTGCAGCACACCGCTGACATGGTCCTGGCCGCTGGCCAATAAGCGCCGCCCTTCGTCCAGCGAACTCAACGCGGCGCGGGCATATTCCAAAAACCCCTCGCCTTCGGCAGTCAGGCGCAAACTGCGGGTGGAGCGCGCCAGCAAGCGCGTGCCCAGTTGCTGTTCGATACGCTTGAGCGCCGCGCTCGCCACGGCAGGCGAGAGGTCCATGATGCGTGCAGCGGCCGACAAACTGCCGAGGTCCGCCGCCCGCACAAACAACTGCAAATCATCAAAACGCAGCATGTACCCTCGCCTATTATCAAAATTCTATTGAAACAGACTGCTGTTTTAGCCGCTTTTATCTGTGCTGGAAATAGCTAATCATCTGTCCATCCCGTTCACCACGTGTCTGGAGTTGAATATGTCCGCTGCCTTTAACGTCATCGCCACGCTGATCGCCAAACCCGGCCAGCAGGCCAAGTTGGAAACCCTGCTGCGCGGCCTGTTGGAACCGACTCGCCTGGAAGCCGGTTGCGAGCAGTACGACCTGCACCAGGACCTGCAACACCCGGAAACCTTCTACATGCTCGAACGCTGGAGCGACGACGCGGCGCTGGCCGATCACGACCAGAGCGCGCATATCCAAAGCTTCCGCGCCAAGGCTGCGGATGTGCTCGAACATTTCGAACTCAAGCGCCTGCAATTTCTTGCCTGATCACCCCATCAGCAAGTTTTTGTGGCGAGTACGCTTGCTTGCGCTGGAGTGCGAAGCGCTTACCGACAGGTTTTGGGGCTGCTTCGCAGCCCAGCGGGAGCAAGCTCCCTCGCCACATTTAGCCTGACTCTCGACCACCTTCTTTACTCGGAGCCAATATGAAAGCCATTGCCTACTACGCCTCACTGCCGATCAGCGACGAAAAATCCCTGCAAGACATCCAATTGCCGGAGCCGGTCGCCGGCCCGCGTGACCTGCTGGTGGAAGTCAAAGCCATCTCGGTCAACCCGGTGGACACCAAAGTGCGCCAGAACGTCGCCCCGGAAAACGGCGCGGCCAAGGTACTGGGTTGGGACGTGGCCGGTGTGGTCAAGGCGGTCGGCAGCGAAGTGACGCTGTTCAAGGCGGGCGACAAGGTGTTCTACGCCGGTTCCCTGGTGCGCCCAGGCGGCAACAGCGAACTGCACACCGTGGATGAACGCATCGTCGGCCATATGCCCAAGAGCCTGGGTTTTGCCGAAGCCGCCGCACTGCCACTCACCGCCATCACCGCCTGGGAGCTGCTGTTCGAGCGCCTGCAAGTGCGTGAAGGTAAAGAAGATGAAGGCCAGAGCCTGCTGATCGTCGGCGCTGCCGGCGGTGTGGGTTCGATCCTGACCCAGTTGGCCAAGCAGCTCACCGCATTGAACGTTATCGGCACCGCCTCACGCCCGGAAACCCAGGAATGGGCCAAGGCGCTCGGCGCCGATGTGGTGATCGATCACAGCCAGCCACTGAGCGAGGCGTTGAAAAATGCCGGCCAGGCGCAGGTAACCCACGTCGCCAGCCTGACCCAGACCGACCATCACTTGGACGAACTGGTCGAAGCCCTGCAGCCGCAAGGCAAGCTGGCGTTGATCGACGACCCCAAGGTGCTGGATGTGAGCAAACTCAAGCGCAAGAGCCTGTCACTGCACTGGGAGTTCATGTACACACGCTCGATGTTCGAGACGCCGGACATGATCGAACAGCACAATCTGCTCAACCGCGTGGCCGAACTGATCGACGCCGGCACCTTGAAAACCACGGTGGGCGAGCACTTCGGCGTGATCAACGCAGCCAACCTGCGCCGCGCCCATGCGCTGCTGGAAAGCGGCAAGGCCAAGGGCAAGATCGTATTGGAAGGGTTCTAACAAGTAGCTGTCAGAGTCGTCCATTATTCATGTGAGTAATGGACGACACCGCTAGTCAGAGAGTTGATCTTTGTCATATTTGCGAACGCATTCAGGTTTATATTGGCCGCCTTTGCCACGATTCTTTTACGTGAGGAAGTCAGCAATGAAGATCCTGATAAGAGCGTTAGCAAAATCCCCAGGCAACAAATGGCAGGTCAGCCTCGACGGTGACGCCTTCACCTTCCGCAGTGAGGCCGAGGCCCGCGCCTTTGCCGACACCCTGCAAGCCCGCATCCAGGCGCCCCACCGCATTCCCCTCAGCCAGCAACGCTCCGCCGCCGGCTGATTAGCACCTCAGACCTGCGCCTGCGCGGCCCTCGCCCGTTGCAGGCGCTGGGTCGACACCGCAATCGTCACCGCCAATACACCGCACAAGCTGATGACCATCGCCATCGGCATCGCCGTGCCGTCGTGCAACACGCCGACCAAGGACGCCGCGCCTGCCGCCACACCAAACTGAATGCAACCGAGCAATGCCGAGGCGCTGCCGGCCCGTGCGCCCTGCCCGGCCATGGCACACGCCGAGGTGTTGGGCAAAATGCAGCCCAGGCTGGCGATGCAGATAAACAGCGGCACCAGTAACGGCCATAAAGCCTCGGTACGCAGCGCGGCAATGGCCAACAGCGTCAACGCCGCCGCCACGTAGACCCACACGGTGCGCGACAGCAGAAACGCCGGGCCACGCTTGGCCAGCAACCGCGCATTAAGCTGCGCTACCAGGATAAAGCCGGCGGCATTGGAGCCAAATACCCAGCCGTAATGCTCGGCGGGCACGCCATAGAGTTTGATAAAGACGAACGGGGAACCGGCGATGTAGGCAAACATCCCGGCAATCGAGATACCACCGGTGAGGGCGTAGCCCAGATAAACCCGGTCCGACAACAGGCTGACATAGCGGCTCAGCGAGCCGGACAGCGGTTGACGCGGCTTATCGGCCGGCAAGGTTTCCGGCAACCCGACCGCCACGGCGATGGCCGCCATCACGCTGAAAATCGACAACGCGAGGAAAATCGACTGCCAGCCCCACAGGCCGACCATCACCCCACCCGCCAACGGCGCGAGGATCGGCGCCAGGCCGGTCACCAGCATCAGCTGCGAATAGACTTTGGCCGAGCCCACGGCATCACATTTGTCGCTGACCACCGCCCGCGAAATCACCATGCCCGCGCAGCCGCCAAGGGCTTGCACAAAACGCGCGCCGATCAACCAGTCCAGGGACGGCGCGTAGGCGCAGGCGAAGGACGCCAGGGTAAACAGGGTCACGCCACTGAGCAGCGGCACGCGCCGGCCAAAGCGATCCGCCAGCGGCCCGTAGATCAATTGGCCGATGGCCAGGCCGCCGAAATACACGGCGAGGGTCAGCTGGATGTGTTTTTCGTCGGTGGCAAAAGCGGTGGCCATCGCCGGAAAGCCCGGCAGGTAAAAATCGATCGCCAACGGCGCGAAGGCGCTCAAGGCGCCCAGAATCAGGATTATGCGGAGGTTCATCAGACACCCAAGTGAGTCGGCAGCCCGACAGTCTAGCCGCGCTTGGGTGTGATGAACATTACGATAGCTCGCTAACTATCGGAAATTTTACGCGAGCTTGGCGCTGTAGCCTTCTTCGGTGATCAGCGCGATGACTTGCTCGTCGGACAGCCGGCTTTCAACCCCGACTTCCTTGGCGGCCAGGTTGACGTTGACGCTCGCCGCCGGGTCCTGGCTGTGTACTGCTTGAGTGACCGCCCGAACACAATGGCCGCAGGTCATTCCTTCAACACTGAATACTTGCATGACATGACTCCTTTGATGAGGTTGGCGCCAGTCTCGACCTTGCCACGATGGCAAGGTCAAGCGCTCAAAATTGCGACCGGGCTGGTATTCCAGCGTTGCCTCGGCCAAGCTTCATGCATCTTGGATTTGAACCACGGAGCATTCGCCATGCGCTGGTCGTTTTTTAGCCTTATCGGCCTGTTGAGCTTGTCCGCCGCTGCGCCCATGGCGTACGCGGACCAGGACTATGCGGTGTTGATCATTTCCCGCGAGCGCCTGGAAGTGCCGACCAATTGCGAAATCGGCCTGTATATCCAGGACCAGTTGGCCGGGCGCCTGTTCCAGGAACAGGCCACCTCGTTCAACTTGCCGGCGGGCAATGTGTCGCTGCGCCTCAAGCTGCTGCCGGGTCAATCGCCAGGTTGCCTGCCGGGCATGCTCGCACCGCCTGCGCAGAACATCACGTTGAAGGCCGGAGACATACGCAAACTGCGTATCGCCCAAGGCCCGGACGGTATGTACCTTAAACCCGCCGCACTGGAGTATTAAAGGCGCTTGACCTTCCCCGCAGGTCAAGGTTGATGCTAGGGGCAACTTCTCTGGAGGACTGCCCCATGAATGGATCCACCACCTTTGACCTGCCCATCAGCGGCATGACCTGCGCCAGCTGTGCCGGGCGTGTCGAGCGCGCGCTGGGCAAGGTGCCGGGGGTGCAAAGCGTCAGCGTCAACCTGGCCAACGAACGTGCCCACGTCGAAGTACTCGGCCAGATGGACCCCGGCGTGCTGATCGCCGCCGTCGACAAGGCCGGCTACACCGCCACCCTGCCGCAAAGCGAGACCGTCACCGACGCTAAACAGGCCCAGCGTCTGCACCACGAGCGCTGGTCGTTGTTGTTGGCCATCGCGTTGGCGCTGCCATTGGTGCTGCCGATGCTGGTGGAGCCGTTCGGCCTGCATTGGATGCTCCCGGCCTGGGTGCAATTCGCGCTGGCCACTCCCGTGCAATTCATCTTTGGCGCACGCTTCTATATAGCCGCCTGGAAAGCCGTGCGCGCCGGTGCTGGCAATATGGACCTGCTGGTGGCCATCGGCACCAGCGCCGGTTATGGCCTGAGCATTTATGAATGGCTCACCGCGCCCGTGGGCACTATGCCGCACCTGTATTTCGAAGCCTCGGCCGTGGTGATCGCCCTGGTGTTGCTGGGCAAATACCTCGAAAGCCGCGCCAAGCGCCAGACCGCCAGCGCCATCCGTGTCCTCGAAGCCCTGCGCCCGGAACGCGCGATTCGCGTGTTTGAAGGCCGTGAAGAAGACGTCGCCATCACTGCGCTGAAGCTCGACGACCTGGTGCTGGTCAAACCCGGCGAGCGCTTCCCGGTGGACGGCGAAGTGGTGGACGGCCAAAGCCATGCCGACGAGGCCTTGATCAGCGGCGAGAGCCTGCCGGTGCCGAAACAGCCGGGCGACAAGATCACCGGCGGCGCCATTAATGGCGAAGGCCGCTTGCTGGTACGCACCCAGGCGCTGGGTGCAGAAAGTGTGCTGGCGCGAATCATCCGTCTGGTGGAAGACGCCCAGTCTGCCAAGGCACCGATCCAGAAACTGGTGGATAAAGTCAGCCAGGTCTTTGTGCCGACCGTGCTGGTGCTGGCCTTGGTTACGCTGGTGGGGTGGTGGTTGTACGGCGCTTCACTGGAAACCGCGATCATCAATGCCGTCGCGGTGCTGGTGATTGCTTGCCCATGCGCCCTGGGCCTGGCCACACCGACCGCCATCATGGCCGGCACCGGCGTGGCGGCGCGCTATGGCATCCTGATCAAGGACGCCGAAGCGCTGGAACGTGCCCATGCCGTCAGCGCGGTGGTGTTCGACAAGACCGGCACACTCACCTCCGGCGCGCCAAAAATTGCGCACCTGGCCGCGGTGGATGGCAATGAAGATTTATTGCTGCAACAGGCTGGCGCCTTGCAACGCGGCAGCGAGCACCCGTTGGCCAAGGCCGTGCTGGATGCGTGTGGTGAAAAAGGGCTGATCGTGGCGGACGTGAGCGCCAGCCAATCGCTGACCGGACGCGGCATTGCTGGCACTTTGGATGGCCGTGAACTGGCCTTGGGCAACCGCCGCATGCTCGAAGAGAACGGCTTGAGCGCAGGTGAGCTGGCCGAGTCTGCCAACGCCTGGGAAGCCGAAGGCCGCACCTTGTCGTGGTTGATTGAACAAGGCGCACAACCACGCGTGTTGGGGCTGTTTGCGTTTGGCGACACCCTCAAGCCCGGCGCATTGGAAGCCGTGGAACAACTCAAGGCTCAGCACATCAGCAGCCACTTGCTCACCGGCGATAATCGCGGCAGTGCCCGCGTGGTCGCCCTGGCGCTGGGCATCGATGATGTACACGCCGAAGTGCTGCCAGCCGACAAGGCCGCGACGGTGGCCGAGCTGAAAAAGACCGGCGTCGTCGCCATGGTCGGCGATGGCATCAACGACGCCCCGGCCCTGGCCGCCGCCGATATCGGCATCGCCATGGGCGGCGGTACCGATGTGGCTATGCACGCCGCCGGGATCACGCTGATGCGTGGCGACCCGCGCCTGGTGCCGGCCGCGCTGGAGATCAGCCGCAAGACCTACGCAAAAATCCGCCAGAACCTGTTCTGGGCCTTTGTGTATAACTTGATCGGCATTCCGCTGGCTGCCTTTGGCCTGCTCAACCCGGTGCTCGCAGGTGCGGCCATGGCCTTGTCCAGCGTCAGCGTGGTGAGCAATGCGTTATTGTTGAAAACCTGGAAACCGAGCATTTGGAAACCGGAGCAATTGGAGGACAAGCGCCCATGAACATAGGCCAAGCCGCCCGCCAGAGCGGGCTGAGCGCCAAGATGATTCGCTACTACGAATCCATCGGCCTGCTCAAAGCCGCGCACCGCACCGACAGCGGCTACCGCGTGTATGGCAGCGATGACTTGCACACGTTGGCGTTTATCAAACGCTCGCGGGATCTGGGGTTTTCGTTGGAAGAAGTCGGCAAGCTGCTGACCCTGTGGCAAGACCGCCAGCGGGCCAGCGCCGACGTAAAAGCCCTGGCGCGCCAGCACATCGAGGCGCTGAACCAGAAGATTCTGGAGCTGGGGCAATTGCGCGACACGTTGCAGGACCTGGTGGAACACTGCCAGGGTGACCATCGGCCGGATTGCCCGATACTCAAGGAGTTGGCGTCGGGCAGCTGTTGCGCCTGATCAGCTCTGCACAAAACAAATATGGGAACAGGCTTATGTGGCGGCTGCCTTATGTGGGAGCTGGCTTATGTGGGAGCTGGCTTGCCTGCGATTGCATCACCGCGATTTAACTGACATACCGAGGTGTCTGCATCGCAGGCAAGCCAGCTCCCACACAAGCCAGCTCCCACAACAAGCCAGCTCCCACACTTTTTAGATCTCCAATTGCCGGGAGATCACTGCATCCAAGGCGGCGGCGGTTCTTCCGCAGTCTTGCTCGGTGGCGCATCATCCGCCGCCCGAACCGCTTGCTTGCGCTCTTCATCCAGCCGCGCCGCTTCGATTTCGCGGATCACACCGCCCACATCCGCCAGCTCTTCCGGCTCATCAAACTCGCCGGTCAACACGCTGGCCGGGTGCAAGGTGCCGGCTTCGTACAGTGCCCACATTTCCTTGGCGTACTTGGTCTTCTTCAACTCCGGGGCAAAACGCCCGAAGTAGGAAGCCATGTTGCCCACATCCCGCTCCAGCATGCTGAATGCGTGGTTGTTGCCCGCCGCATCCACTGCCTGGGGCAGGTCGATGATCACCGGGCCGGTCGGCGTGAGCAGTACGTTGAACTCGGACAGGTCACCGTGCACCAGGCCAGTACACAGCATCAGCACGATCTGGGAAATCAGGAAGGCGTGATATTCGCGCGCCTGGTCCGGCTCCAGCGTTACGTCGTTAAGACGCGGCGCTGCATCGCCGTACTCGTCGGCCACCAGTTCCATCAGCAGCACGCCTTCCAGGAAGTCGAACGGCTGAGGCACGCGAACGCCCGCGCCGGCGAGGCGGAACAACGCCGCCACTTCGGCGTTTTGCCAAGCGTCTTCGGTTTCTTTCTTGCCGAACTTGGAGCCTTTGGCCATGGCCCGGGCCTGGCGGCTGTTACGAACCTTACGGCCTTCCTGGTATTCGGATGCCTGACGAAAACTTCGTTTATTCGCCTCCTTGTAAACCTTGGCGCAACGCAATTCATTGCCGCAGCGCACCACATAAACAGCTGCTTCTTTACCGCTCATGAGAGGGCGCAGCACTTCGTCGACCAGACCGTCTTCGATCAGGGGTTCAATGCGTTTAGGAGTCTTCATCAGCTTTTATTGTGGGTCCTTTATTACCAAATACGCGTATGGCACTCGTTATACGGCAATCGGCGCGCCGGTGGGAGGGGCTACCGACCTCTGACCGCTGAAGAATGCACTCAATATGCCAATTTCGTCGGCATTCAGCGTTCGATAATCGCCGTCACGCCCTGGCCGCCAGCGGCGCAGATCGAAATCAGCCCTCTGCCCTTGCCCGCCGCGTCGAGCAATTTGGCCAGGTTGGCGACGATGCGCCCGCCTGTGGCGGCAAACGGGTGGCCGGCCGCCAATGAGCTGCCTTTGACGTTGAGCCGGCTGCGATCAATGGCGCCCAGCGGCGCGTCGAGCCCCAGACGCGTCCTGCAATACTCCGGGTCTTCCCAGGCCTTGAGCGTGCACAAAACTTGGGCAGCAAAGGCTTCGTGAATCTCGTAGTAGTCAAAATCCTGGAGTGTCAGGCCATTTCTCGCCAGCAAGCGTGGCACTGCGTACACCGGTGCCATGAGCAGGCCTTCGGCGCCGTTGACGAAATCCACAGCCGCCGCTTCGCCATCGCGCAAGTAAGCAAGAATCGGCAAGCCACGTTCCTTGGCCCAGGCTTCACTGCCCAGCAGCACCAAGGAGGCGCCGTCGGTCAGTGGCGTGGAGTTACCGGCGGTGAGCGTGCCCTTTTCACTGCGCTCGAACGCCGGTTTAAGGTTGGCGAGTTTTTCCAGGGTCAGGTCGGGGCGCAGGTTATTGTCGCGGGTCAGGCCGAGAAACGGAGTAAGCAAATCGTTGTGCCAGCCTTCAGCGTAGGACGCGGCCATTTTCTGATGGCTTTCCAACGCCAGTTGATCCTGCTCGGCACGCGGTATCTGCCAGGTCTGCGCCATCAGCTCGCAATGCTGGCCCATGGACAGGCCGGTGCGCGGCTCGCCATTGCGTGGCAGCTCCGGCTTAAGGTGATGGGGACGAAGTTGTAACAGGACTTTTAATTTATCCGCCATGGACTTGCTGCGGTTGGCTTGCAACAAGATTTTGCGCAGGCCTTCATTCACACCAATCGGCGCATCGGACGTAGTGTCGACGCCGCCGGCAATCCCGCATTCGATCTGCCCCAGGGCAATCTTGTTGGCCACCAGCAACGCCGCTTCCAGCCCGGTGCCGCACGCCTGCTGAATGTCATAGGCCGGGGTTTGCGGCGACAGGCGCGAGCCCAGCACGCATTCGCGGGTGAGGTTGAAGTCGCGCGAATGCTTGAGCACCGCACCGGCCGCCACCTCGCCGATGCGCAGGCCGTGCAGGTTGTAGCGCTCGATCAGGCCTTCGAGGGCAGCGGTGAGCATCGCCTGGTTACTCGCCATGGCATATGGGCCATTGGAACGGGCGAAGGGGATGCGGTTACCGCCAATGATCGCTACACGGCGCAATTGAGTCATGGAAAGCTCCCTGAAGGTTATGGGGTGAATCTCTGAGCCTAGCCTAGGCTCAATCGAACGACTTTCACCTATTGATGGTCCACCGTTTGAACCCCAGCACTCGGAGAGCGTTCCATGTCTGACCGTTATATCGACTTCGCCAACTCAAGCCTCGGCCATCGCCTGGTCGCCGCCATTGGCCTGCCGTCACCGGTACGCCTGGAACGCTGGCAAGCTGGGCGCCTGCGCCCGGTGGAAGGTGCTCTGCTGCTGGGCGGTGGCGCGCTGGCCGCCAAGGTGCAGGTATTTGCGCACAAACTGACCGACGCGATTTACACCTACGGCGCCGAATCATCGACCTGGATCCCAGGCCACGGCCCCAAGCTCAAGGCCGTGGTGTTTGACGCCAGCGACTTGCAGCACACCGACCAGCTCAAGCAACTGCGCGAATTCTTTCAGCCTTTGCTGAAAAATCTCGATCACAGCGCACATCTGGTGATTCTGGGACGCGCGCCGGAAAGCCTCAGCGACCCGTTTGCCGCCAGCGCACAGCGTGCCCTGGAGGGTTTCAGCCGTTCACTGGCCAAGGAATTGCGCAGCGGCGGCGTGTTGCAACTGTTGTATGTGGGCGACGGCGCTGAAGATCAGCTGGAAGGCGCGCTGCGTTTCTTCCTGTCACCGAAAAGTGCGTATATCTCTGGCCAGGTCATTCGCCTGCAAGCCTGCGCCACCCCGGTTGAAGACTGGACGCGCCCGCTGGCCGGGCGCAAGGCGCTGGTCACGGGTGCTGCGCGTGGTATCGGCGCCTCCATTGCCGAAACCCTGGCGCGCGACGGTGCCGAAGTGATCGTGCTGGATGTGCCCCAGGCCAAGGCCGACCTCGAAGCCCTCGCCGCTCGCTTGGGTGCGCGCACCGTGGTGCTGGATATCTGCGCCGAAGACGCGGCCACACAGTTGATCGAACACCTGCCCGACGGCATCGACATCGTGGTGCATAACGCCGGCATCACCCGCGATAAAACCCTGGCCAACATGACGCCGGAATATTGGGACGCCGTACTGGCGGTCAACCTCAACGCGCCCCAAGTGCTGACCAAAGCCCTGCTTGATAGCGGCACCCTGCACGACAACGGCCGCGTGGTGCTGCTGGCGTCGATCAGCGGGATTGCCGGTAATCGCGGGCAAACCAACTACGCCGCGAGCAAGGCCGGGCTGATTGGCCTGGCACAGGCGTGGGCGCCGCTGCTGGGCGAGCGTGGCATCAGCATCAACGCGGTCGCGCCGGGTTTTATCGAAACCCAGATGACCGCGCACATTCCCTTCGCCCTGCGTGAAGCCGGGCGGCGCATGAGTTCCTTGGGCCAGGGTGGTTTGCCGCAAGACGTGGCCGAAGCCGTCGCCTGGCTCGGGCAGCCGGGTTCCGGGGCCGTCAGCGGCCAGGCGCTGCGCGTATGTGGGCAAAGCCTGCTGGGAGCGTGACTATGCAGTGGCAGACATTGGACAGCACCCCGTTTCTGTTGCCGCTGTATTGGCGGGCGGCGCTCAAGCGCAAGATCAGCGGCAGCACCTTGCCGGATGAAGGGTTGCGCTGCCATGTGCGCGTGAACCCGGCCGACGTCGCGGCTTATCGCAAGGTCTGCGGGTTTGCCGACAGCCCGGTGCTGCCGGGCACTTACCCGCATATCCTGGCGTTCGGTTTGCAGATGCAATTACTCACCGACAAAAAATCCCCCTTTCCACTGCTGGGGCTGATTCACCTGAGCAATCGCATTCGTATCCACCGGCCATTGGGCGGCGTGAATAGCCTGCTGGTCGGTGTATACGCGCACAATCTGCAGCCCCACGCCAAAGGTGCGACCTTTGACATTGTGACCACGGTCGAGGATGCGCTGGGACTGTTGTGGGAAGCCGACAGCCGCATGCTGTGCCGAGGCGTGAAGCTGGACGGCGAGGCGCAAGTGGAGCCCTTGTCCGTCTTCGGCAATGTCAGCGAACTGGCGCGGTGGAAGGCGCCCGCTGATGTCGGCCGCCAATATGCGCGGGTATCCGGCGACTACAACCCGATCCACCTGAGCGCGCTGACGGCCAAGCTGTTCGGCTTTCCCCAGGCTATCGCTCATGGGCTGTGGAATACCGCCCGTACATTGGCCGCGCTACACGAGCACTTGCCTGCCGCCAATGTAGAAATAGACGTCGAGTTCAAAAAACCGGTACGCCTGCCCAGTGAAGTTGTTTTGCTCAGCAGCGCCGCAGGCTCGAGCGGAGAGTTACAGTTGAACGGCGCCGGCGATATTCAACATATGCTCGGCAAGTGGCAACCCATCGCCTGAAAAAAGCACATTAATTGTATATATACACCCTAAGTTATAGCGGACGCCTCGGCGTCCGTTTGTTTATTCAAGCCCATGATTTTTAAAATATAAATATCTTGATACATCCCTCGATTACACCCTTCGTATTAGTCATTAAGCCGACTGCAGCCCGGTGTATATAAATCGTTAATACCAAGTTGAGCGTTGCGCGAAAGAGTGCCCGGGTCTGTGATGACAACACGGACAAACGTATCGCTATCCCTAGAAATAGCGAGCGTTTGAAAACAACCCAGGTTGTACAGGTGCAAGGAAACTCAATCATGAAAACTCAAACTCAAGTAGTGCTTTGGAAAGCAAGTACCGCGCTGGCCCTGGTCATGGCGATGAGCCTCGGTGGCTGCAGCAGCGGTGGTGGCGGGCATCACAGCAGTGTGGCGGCATCTTCTCCTGATGCAGGTGCAGGTAGCGGCGCTGGTGGTGGTACTGGCGGTGGTACAGGTGGCGGAACCGGTGGTGGCACTGGCGGCGGTACAGATGGCGGTACCGGTGGTGGCACTGGCGGCGGCACAGGTGGCGGAACCGGCGGTGGCACTGGCGGCGGCACAGGTGGTGGAACCGGTGGCGGCACTGGTGGCGGAACCGGCGGTGGCACAGGTGGCGGCACCGGTGGTGGCACTGGCGGTGGCACTGGTGGTGGCACTGGCGGTGGCACTGGTGGCGGAACCGGCGGTGGCACAGGTGGCGGCACAGGCGGCGGCACTGGCGGTGGCACTGGTGGCGGAACCGGCGGTGGCACAGGTTCAACCACTACACCTCTGGTTACCGGCCAGATTGCCGGCACCCTGGGCGGCACTGTCGGTAACGTAGGCGCAGCGGTCGGTGACCTCGGTTCGACCTTGAACAATGTGCCTATCGTCGGCACAACAGCAGGCGGCCTGGTTACGGCGACCGGCACTGCAGTCACCAGCATCGGCACTGGCGTCACCAACGGTCTTGGTTCGCTGGGCACTAACAGCAACTCCCTGGGCATCACGGTCGCAGGTGTAGGTAATGGCGTTGCCGATCTGGGCACCGGCCTGTCGACCACTGGGAAATCGCTCTCGACCACCCTCGGCGGCGTACCCGTAGTGGGCGGTTTGACCGGTGGCGTCGGTGGAGCGGTAGGTGGTGTAGTGGACAAAGTCGGTCAAGCCGTCACCATGCTCGGCGATACCGTCAGCACTGCCAGCACCACTGGCCCATTGGGCTCGTTAACTAACACAGTGGGCGGCAAAGTACTGGTGCCTGTGGTGTCGCTGGTGGAAAACACTACCGGCAACCTCGGCAAGGCAACCGGCCTGGGCACCCCTGTGAATGGTCTGCTGGATAAAGTCGGCAGCACCGTCACCGGCCTGGGCACCCAAGTCGCCAGTGCTGGCGGCACCGGCAACCCTGTTACCACCATCGTCGGCAGCGCTCTGACGGGCGTAGGCGGCACACTCGATAAATCCGGCGGCTATGTCGCTCCAGCCAGTGGCGCAGCAGCGCCCGGCCTGCCTGAACTGGTCGGTGGCCTGGTGGCCAACGTGGGTAGCGGCCTGAACGCCGGCAACACCAACGGCACTGTGAGTGCAGCAGGTGTCACCGGTGGCGCATTGGGCAACACGGTCGCCTCGCTCGGCACCGTTCTCGGTGGCACGGGCGTCGCCAACACCGCCGCCACGGCGCCGTTGGCAGGCCTGGCCACTAACGTGGGCGCGGCGTTTAACCCAGTAACGTCCGGTGTAACCAGCCTGACCCAAAACGTCGGCACCACTACCGGCCTCGGCGCTCCGGTCAACGGACTGGTGACACAAGTCGGCGGTGCAGTGAGCGGTATCGGCACTAACCTGACCGCAGCCAATGCCAACCCAGTCACCAACGCGGTAGGTACCACCGTCACCGCAGTCGGCAACACCGTAGGCTCGGTAGGTGGTTTGGTCACCGGTGGCACCAGTGGCAGTAGCGGCGGCTTGCTCGGCGGCCTCACCGGCGGCACCGGCGCCAGCACATCGGGCAGTGGCACTACAACCACGGGTACAAGCGGCGGTCTGGGCGGTTTGCTGAACGGCCTTACCGGCAAAAAATAAATTGCACCTGGCCGATTAGACGGCCTCCCCTACAGCGCCTACGCTTGGTTGAGACGAGAGACCCTTATAAGTCTCTCGTCTTTTTTATGGGCCGGTCTTATCTAAAAAACCTGGCCCTCCCGAACCGCGTCCCAGAACCCGGCGGGCCCGAAACGCTGCTGCAGTTTGACCATGGAGTGTCCTATGCGCGTGTTGACGCCGTTGTTATTGCTCACCCTCAGTGCTTACGTTCAGGCCGAGACCCTTCCCAGCTTCCTCAACAGCAACGACACCATCCGCAACTTGCCGGTGCCCAACCTGCCCGCCGACGCTTATCGGCCGACCACACCCCAGACCCAGTTGCCGCAAGCGCCTGCCACCCAGAACCAGCCGTTGCTGATGGACACCAAAGTCACCATCCGCAAGCTGCAGATCGAGGGCGGTACGATCTACCCGCTGGACGAAACAGCCAAGGCCTATGCGCCCCTGATTGGCCGTGAGACCAACCTCGCGCAACTGATCGAAGCCACCCGCACGATCACGCGTCGCTACCAGCAGGACGGCTACCTGTTGTCCTACGCGTTCCTGCCGCAACAGAGCTTCGAAAACGGCCTGGTGCGCGTGGTATTAGTGGAGGGTTACATCAAGGATTACGAGCAAAGCGGCGACATCGGCTCAGTCTCGGCCTACGTCGACAAGCTGGCTAACAAACTGCTGGCCGAGCGCCCGCTCACGCGCAAGACGTTCGAGCGCTATACCACGCTGATGGGGCGTATTCCCGGCGTGACCCTGCAGGCGCAAGTGCCGCCGCCGGGCACCACCGATGGCGCCACGCACATGAAGATCGAAGCCTCGCGCAAACCCTTTACCACCAGCATGAGCCTGGTCGATAACAACCGTAACGGCACCCAAGCGTTGCTCACCGCCACCAGCAATTCCCAGACGTCCATGGGCGAGCAGCTTTACGTCAGCGGCCTGTTCCCGCCGGGTGACGACAAAGAACATTACTACCGCGTGGGCTACAGCCAATTCATCAATGCCGAGGGCAGCCAGTTGATACTGGGCGCCGAGCGTTATCGCGCCGACCCCAAAAGCAATATCCAGCTGGACGGCGGCTTCGAGCTCAAGCCGCACCAGTCGATCGACCGCTACACCATTGGCCTCAGCCACCCGCTGATTGCCTCACCCAATGAGTCGCTGACCCTGGCCACACGCCTGTATGCGGTAGACCAGACCACGCGCTATCAACTCGTGGGCTACCCCAACCGTTTCGACATCGAAAGCGACCTGCGCGCCCTTGCGTTCGAGGGTGACTGGCGCAAGTCCGACACCCGCCAGTTGCGCATCCTCAGCGCCGGCCTGTACCAAGGCATCAACGGCCTGGGTGCCAGAGCCCACAGCGACCTGGGCACGGCTAAACCTGATCTGGACTTCTTCCGCCTGCGCCTTTCCGGTGTGCAGAGCGACAAGCTCTTCGACAACTGGCAAGGCGTGCTTTCGGGTGCGTTCTACTGGAGCGACGCCACCTTGCCCGACAGCGAGCGCGCCACCTTTGGCGGGCAGAACTTCGGCCGTGGCTACCCCGATGATCAAGCTTCGGGCGACAAGGGCTGGGGCGTGGCGTATGAGGTCAACTACAGCTTCAACCGCGCTGGCGACTGGGTGAAGATTCTGCAACCGTATGTGGTGCTTGACCGCGCCAAGACCTGGTTCAACGAACTGCCGGTCAAAGGCAACGACATGTCCTCGGCGGCCGTGGGCCTGCGCTTCGGCGACAACAAGTACTACAACATCGCCCTGGAAGCGGCCAAGCCGATGTCGGACATCGCCCTGGACAGCTTTAACCGGCGGCCGCGGTATACCTTGAGTTTCAGTTATCAGTTGTGAGGTTTGTGGGAGGCTGCGGGGCTGCGGAGTACATATCCGTTATTTGGGTGATGGCTGCTTATGGTTCCGCTCTTACAGCGGCTCACTTTTGGAAAGACCCAAAAGTAAGCAAAAGGTCTTCGCCCCAACACTCGGTGCCTCGCTTAGGCTCGGCATGCCCGCAATCCGACAGTGATTTGGGGGGCCGCCGCGATGGGCCATCCTTGGCCCAGCGCGGCTAAACCGGCATCCCTGCCGGTTTACCCCCCAAATCCCTGTCAGATTCCGGCCATC